>CAZEVB010000008.1:8383-9461 GCA_964515835.1 uncultured archaeon
CACATAGTAGACAGAATGAAAAAAAAGTATGCCAAAGAAGGAATAGAATTTGAGGAAGTTTCGGGAAAGTTAGGCGAACTGAGGGGCATTATTGCGAGCGGAGAGTACTCAAAAATAAAAGTACAGAGTGCTGATGATTTAGCTGAATTCAGGTCGCCGATGATAAGACAATTAGGAAAAATTTACCTTATTTTTAAACGTCCGCTGGATGTACTAGTGAGGCTTATAAGAAACATGCCTTTCTCAAGGCACCTTGCCTATAATCTTTACAGCGCAAACATGAAGTACAGTGTTCAGCAGTTCTTGGTTTTAGCAGTAGTTGTTTCTGCAATATCTTTCTTCTTTGTTCTTCTGCTTTCTTCGCTTGTGGTTCTCATTCTTGACCTCAATCCTTTATTTGCTGCTCTTCCTGCTATTCTGGCTGCCATTATGGTCTTTGCAGTGGCCTTGATTATTCCTGGAAGCAAAGCAAAGGCAAGAGCAGATGCGATGAGTGTTGAACTTCCTTTTGCTCTCAGACATATGGCTACTGAATTAAAATCAGGTATAGGTCTCTATAAAACTCTTCAGGCAATCGCAACTGCCGATTATGGAGTTCTTTCGCAGGAGTTCGCCCGAACTATAAATGAGATTGAGGAAGGAACAGATGCAAAAGATGCTCTCAGGCACTTTGCTTTGAGAACACAATGCAAGTCTCTAAGAAACGCATTGCTTCAGATTATAAGGGCATTAAAAACAGGAGGAAATCTTTCAGGGATAATGAACCAGATTGCTGAAGATGTTTCTTTTGAGTTAGGTATGCGCATAAGAGACTTCGGTGAAAAAATGAATTTCTTCGGTGTTCTTTTCATTGTTGGTGCTATTGTCATGCCTGTATTTGTCGCTATTTTGGGGGCAATTTTTAATACTCCTTTTGGGGTAATTGAACTATCTTTAAGTCCAATAGTTATTTTGATGTTTTATGTGGTAATAATGCCGATTGTACTTTCTTTTCTCGTACTGTATCTGAAAATGATTGAACCAAAGGTGTGATTATGGGTTTACTGGAAAAATATCAAAAGTATCTTCGCAACACAGG
>CAZEVB010000008.1:9561-15394 GCA_964515835.1 uncultured archaeon
GGTGCAGGTTTAGCTGACTTGCTTGAAAAGATTGCTGACGATGTCAGGACAATGCATAGGATAGGCAGGGAAAGAAAATCAAGGACCTTGCTGCAGACAATTTTCCTCTTTGCTGCAGGTGCTGCAGTGGCACCAATGATATTTGGTTTTACTACTACCATAGTTGATGTCTTAGTGGGTTCTGCGGCAGGAGCAGCAAGTTCAAGGTCCGCAGTTGTAGAGGCAAAAGAAGCAATCGAAATAATTTTTATAGGAGTACAGTTTTACATTTTTGCGGAAATTGCAGCTGCTTCAGCAATGATTGCGCTGATGAGAGAAGGTAAACTAAGCAAAAGCCTTTTATACTTCCCAATTCTAATATTTATTGCCTATTTGGTTTACATAATTGCAGGAATAGTTTCGGCTATAATGATAACGGGTGCCATGTAATGCGTTTAATGGAAGAATCAAAAGCCCAGAGTTCGACAGAAATGCTTTTGCTTATCGGAGCGGCTTTAATCCTTGCCGCTACAGTAGGATATTTTGTTAAAACTCTTTTCATGGGTGGAGTAGCACCATTAGTGAATAAAGCTACCCACCAGGTCGCAGGAGAGATTTAGTAATATTTAAATACAGAAATAAGTTATGAATACTAAGGTGTAATGTTAAAGGAGGTATGTTATGGACAATAAAGCACAAGGCGCATTGGAATACCTGCTATTGATTGGTGGTGCATTAATTGTTGCAGCAGTAGTAATAGCACTTGCTCTCGGAGTAATGGGCAGCGGAAAAGACATTGGTCATCAGGCAGCTAACAAGGTAACTGATCTGCTAACGAACGCTTTATAAGCGGAATCTAAATGCAGGGTATTTCCATGGATAATAAAGCACAGATATCATTTGAGTATTTGCTTACAGTAACATTTGCATTGGTTTTGGTAGTGGCTGCTGTCGTGGTTGCTTTGAACCTTGCTAATCTTTCCCAGCTTGCAAAAACAAGAATCCTTGAAGCAAGAGAGGAAACTATAAGCTCGATAATGGGCTGATTTCTGTGCTTTCTTACCTCCCATCTTTCTCTTTTATTTTATCTATTCTTGCACTTCTTTATTCTACTTACTCAGACTTCAAATATAGGATTGTTCCAAACTGGCTCAACTACGGTCTTGTTGTAGTTGGTTTATTATCTTACTCAGTTATTTCTATTGTTTACTCGGATTTTTCGTTCTTAATTATCTCAATAGTTTCGCTGGTTTTTGCCTTTGGTTTTAGTTACCTTCTCTGGCGTTTGGGTGTCTGGGCAGGCGGCGATGTAAAACTTTTCACGGGTCTTGCAGCACTCAACCCGATTAACTATGTTTTCATCGGGAAATCAATTGGTTTAGGTTCAGGAATCTTCGCCGGTTTAGGTTATCCTTTACCAATATTCCCGCTAAGTCTTTTCATCTTCAGTATTCTTTCAATGTTCCCTTATGCCATTCTTTTGACTATATCAAAATTGTCCGCCAGAGCAGACTTAAGAAAACTTCTTTTTCTAGATGTACAAGAATCTGTTCCGCGAGTAATTTTTTCTTCTTTCTTCCTTGTCGGCCTCTACAATCTCTTTGCGGTTTTCTCTTTGCCTAATTCCCTTTACTTACCGGCATTCATTCTTGTTATCCTCTTGGTTGCCCTCGCGCGTTTTTCTAAAAACAAAGTCTTCGGAGTTTTCTCTTTCCTGATTTTCATGTTCGCACTTTACACAAACCTCGCAGGATATGCTACAGAATTCGTTTATCTTGTTGCCCTGCTCTTTACCCTTAATCTTTTAATAAAACTCGCGACTTACATGAGGCAGGCAATGAGAAAAGATATTAAGATAAAAGACCTTGAAGAAGGGATGATTGTATCCGAGTTATTAGTGGAGAGGGGTAATAAGCTCGTTAAAGAAGAATCCCCCACAATAGGAACAATTTTAAATTACCTTAAAGATAATAACTTAGAAAAAGTAGTTAATGCACATAAGATTGATGGAAAGGTCCTTGCAAGCCCAAGAAGTGCTGCGGGACTTACAGACGAAAACCTTAGGAGGGTAAAGGAGCTCGCGAAAGGATCAGGAATCGAAAGCATAAAAATAACCGAAAGCGCGCCCTTTGTGCCTGCTGTTTTAATTGGTTATGTTGCGCTTCAAATCATTGGTGATGTATTTTGGATACTCTTAATATGAACAAAAAAGGACAGTTGAGTCTTGAGTTTGTTTTGATAATGGTAGTTATCCTGCTTTTCATGCAGACAATAATCCTTCCTTCTGTTGACATAGCGGTCAGCTCTGCAAAGGACGTTAAAAAAGTTTCAGAAGTATCTTTTGCGGCAGAAAAACTGGCAGACACCATAAACTATGTTGCTTCATCTTCCGGTGACACTATCCACAATGTCTCTGTTTATATTCCTGAAGGTGCTGCTCTAAATTGTGAAGGCACAGTAATACGCATGACAGCAACTCTTGAAAGAGATGCGGTTGGTTGTGCTAATAGCGTGGATTGTGAGAAAACATTTCCTCTTGTCGAATCATCAAGTCTTTCTATAAGCTGCAGTACTCCTCAAACAGTAAACGGTCCTAAAATGCAGAAGTACATGATCTCGAAAATAGAGGGTGATGTGTTTGTACAACCAAAATAAAGCCCAGAGCTCGTTAGAGTTCGTAATGATTACTGCGGTTGTGCTTGTCTTAATAACTCTTGTTCTCGCCAGCTATTTTGCAGTTGACAGTTCCACGCTTGCCATGGTTACTCTCGGCAATGGCTTAATTGAAAGACAAGCTTTTACCAGCACGCCTTTCCACGCGGACAAAATAGATTATGAGCAGACTTCCAGTACAGGAATAGAGCTAACAGTCAGGAGCCCAGAATTAGAGGCAATGGATCCTGCAGACTTACAGGCTCTTTTTGTCGATTCTGGGTGGTGCGATAACATAAGAGCAGACATTGCATCAAAAAGTAGTTATGGTGCGGGAAATATTACTATTCGCTTGGGACCTGTTTCCTGTTTAGGAATAGCTTCAGACCCTCTTTTAGTGGACTCAAGAGGATATTGTTCAAATACTACTTACTGCCCATTAGGAACTACTTCAGGTTGGCGCGAGTTCAATATAAACCTGACTCCTGTTAGTCCTTCTTCTGCAAGAGGATTCCATGTTGCTTACCTTAATGACACAGGGACAGCTATTCAGGAATGGCATTCTTATGACACTTACCAAACTCCGAATGCGGTCAAGAGCATGATTAGTTTTATTGTGAGCACGATTCCTGACGGACGGATTGTTTTAGTGGCTGTTAAAGATGAAGGCGCCAGACAATTGGATAATCCTGCTTCTGTCTCGAATATCGGCGGAACAGATTACGATGCTTATGACGCACTCGCGCTTTTAGGCAGTACCCTTAGCACATCAAATCCTTTGTGTTACCGTGACTCTTATGCTTTAATCGGCATAAAGAATGTAGGCAAGCTCGCAGAAGACAGGGTTGTTTCTCAGCCAGGCCCTATTGACAGCGATTGCGATATAGGTGGAAGACACAGCTCTGGAGAAGCATCAGTAACTTTCAATTAGTAAAACAGTCAGCTGATTCACATGATAAAAGATTTCTTAAAGAAAAAAATATCTGACTTCAAGCCCATTGCCTACGCAGTCAGCAAACTACAGTTACTCGTTATTGCTTCCCTGCTCCTGCTTTTACTTAAACCATTCTTTCCTGTTTTCTCACTCAACCTAATTGTTACCTTCTTTTCCCTTTACTACCTTTATGTTCTTATTACAGAAATAAAAGCAGAAGTGCGAAAAGAAGAATACCTGCATTACTTTGTTTTCTTTTTCTTGCTCCTCTTTGCAGTTGACTTATCAGTTATCTTGCCATTTTTCCTGGGTGAGTTATCTGCTTACGCTTTCTTTGTTCCGCTAATAATTCTTCTTTCCTTATTCGCTGTCTCTTTTATCCTAAGAAGAAAGTTCACTTACTGCATGGTTTCTGCAACCGGAAAAGGCGATGTTGTTATTGAGAAAGACTTTGACTTACTGTCCTTAACAACCGCAGGCAAGTTTGTTGTTAAGGCAGACAAACCAATAAAAAAAGGAACAGTAAAAGCGGCAGTGAAAACCACTTTTTCAGGAAGAAAACCATACAAAATACTGTACGACAATTGACGTATTATTTAAAGTATCTTCCTTTCTTATTCTCTTGTGCAACTGAATGATTTGTTAATCACTAAGTTTGAAGGATTGTTGTTATTCCTGACTGCTTCTTCAATAGACCTCATAGCAAACTCTTCCCACACAAGAAGAAGCAACTGCATGGCTTTCCTGATTTTTCCTGTGTTAACATACTATCTCTTTTTTTAGGAAACCTTTTTTATATTCCTTAATCCTTCTAATATCATGCATTCGCTTAACCGCAAGGAACTATCTTTTGTTTTCCTATTTTTGGCATTTATTTCACTAACCCTTTTTGGCATTATTTTCAGGAAATACATTTTCTATTGGTTTTTCACAGGAACCAGCCCAGGAAAAATAATTGCTTTCTTTTTGTTTGCTGCATTCGTTTACTTCCTGACTTATAAAAAAAGAAAGTTCATGAATTTACTTCCAAAAAGAAATCAGTCCCTAAAAATCTTTTCTTTGTCCATTATCTTACTTTTCATTATTGGTTTCGTCGGTCTTCTCTTTTTGTATCAAGCTAATGTTTATCCACTCGGACTTGAAAATCCTAATTCTGAGACTCTTTTTGTTTGCGCATTAGACAAACCGGAAAAAATAGCGTTCTTTTCGTTCCTTCACAACCATTACCTAAAGCCTTCCCTTTCATTTATTCTGTTTCCAATAACAAGCATTATTGGAGGAGACAGTGCGACTGCGTTACTCTCATTCACTAATCCGATTATCCTTGCCATTGCTTTCGTTATTCTCCTGATTTCGTTTGTGTACTTCTTATCCTTTATGAGTAACTTTAAGGGAACAGGCCTATCTTTTTTCTTTTGGGTTTTGTGTGGTTACGGGCTTTTAATGTCTGTTCTCGACGGCGGGATGTTTTCAATGGCCGGACAGGTAAATATATGTCTTTTTGCGGTTGTTCTCGCCGACTATTTTATCCCAAAAAATAAGTTAAAGTTCCTTGCTGCTTCAGTTTTATCAACAGTTGCAATAATAGGAATAGTTTCTTTTGCTTACCAGTTTTTCAGCGGTTTCTTTCCTTTTTTTTGGAACTTTATTCTCTTTGCGCCTCTAACAAGCGCTTTAGTTTTAGCACTTCAAAAGAAAAGTTTTTTTGCACAGGAATTCATTTTCTTTTTGTTTGCCGTATTCATGGTTCTTTTCTCTGTTTTAGTCCTGTCTTTTTTCGTGCCCTCCGCACTGCCTTACGACCCGCTAATCAATCAGAATAGTTTTGACCAGGCAATAGTAATCCTGAATACTGCTGAAAATAATATTGATTTAACCTTAGCTAACGAGAAATTATCTTATAACACATATCTCTTTTCTTTTGGTGAGAAGGTATCACTCAATACTTTCTGTACAATGTATGGTGATTCAGAGTTAATGGTAATTCTTAATGAGGGCTAATTTGAACTACAAAATAAAAAGAGAAATCCTTGACGATGTGCTTCAGGCATCATCAAACCTTGATCCCTTGGAATTCTTTGCCATGCTGGCATACAGTAAACAAAAAGGCATGATTGACGAGTTCGTGGTTGTGCCTGCAGAATACTCCAGGAATTCTGTGCTCATTAAACAGTGGCTGATTCCTTTTGACCGTTCAATAATCGGAACAATACATTCCCACCCTTCTGGCCAGTCTGTTCCTTCGCACATGGACAGACAGAATTTCGC
>CAZEVB010000009.1:0-2172 GCA_964515835.1 uncultured archaeon
CCTTGAGTTTCTTGTAATGCTCTTCCACTGTCCTGTTGTTTACATGGGGTTTGTGGTGCCTGAATCCGCCGCCGAAATTATGCGGGATGTGCAATAGCTCGTGGATAAGTGTTTTTGTCTGTTCTTCTTCATTTGCCTTGAAGAACTTTTCTGTAATAAGTTCAATGACATAAAATGGTCTTTCGTTCATTCCCAATTGCAGTGATTTTGATAGTGTATGTATTCTTGCAATGACTCTTCTTGTTTTTGTTCCCTTGCTGATGATTACTGATATCCTGTCTTTATCCACATGATCTAAACAGAGTTTGTCGCATAGTTCCCTGCATTTTTGTGTGTATTCTTTAGAGTAATCATATTTCATGTTAATCTCTCGAATAACTGAAAGAAGAAGAAAAATAAAAAAGGGGAGGTAAGAAAACTATCTCTTACCTACTTTTGCAAAAACTTCGTCGAACAAATTTTGGTTCTTTGTAGCAGCCTTTGAGATTGGTTCTTTCAAACCAAGACCTAAAGCGAGTCCAACTGCTAAGCCGAATGCGACTACTAGTGCCTGAATAGCCAGTGCCAAAATATCTGTAAGGACATTTGTGGTTGCTTCAGGTAGAAGCAAAGGTAGTGCAAGAATCAGTCCAAGATATGCAATAACAAACTTGAGTACTGATGCGGCTTGCTTTGCGAACAGGAATTTGCCTGACTTCTTTATGACATTAGTGATGTAGGTTGCAATGAAAAGGACTATTCCAACTATTATTACGCCTTGTGAGAAACTCGCAAGATAGCCTATGAGTCCGTTTATTGTCGCTGTGAATGAACCTATACTAACTATGTCTGCAGCAGCGCCAAGGAATACAAGCACAACATACAATCCAATTAGTGTTGTTATGACCTGAGTGACCTTGAAACCAAGCAGTGCATTCTCTAAGCCTTTTGCCTTTATTGCGTCCTCTAATTTTCCTTTCTTTAGGATTTCTTTAATTACAGAGTTGACTATTTTTGCAACTACCAGTCCTACAATAAAGAGAACCGCAAAGACTATTGCAACATAGAGTGCACCTGTTGTCCTAGTCAGAAGCATGTTTCCGAAGTCCATGAGAATCGTGTTTATCGATGCAATGTCAGCCATACTATACCTCCCTTTAAGTTTAATTTTTTAATATAAGGATTTCCTGCTTTAAAAACTTATTGTATTAGGTTTGTGCTTTCTTTTACCCTGAACTTCTTCGAAAATTCTTTCTTTAGTTTCCCGAATTTCTTTTCCTTGATAGCAGACCTTGCTTTCTCAATCAGTTTCTGCAAAAAATAAATGTTATGGTAACTAATGTGTTTCAACCCGTTTTCTTCCTTTGTCCTGAAAAGGTGATGGATGTATGCCTTTGAATGGTTTTTACAAACATAACAATCACACTCATCATCAATAGCAGAAAAATCATTCTTGTAATCAGAGCGATCGATGTTAAGGTTTCCTTTGCTTGTGATAACCAAACCATGCCTGCCTGCTCTTGTCGGGAAGTTACTGTCAAAAATATCTACTCCTCTGTCAATTGCCTCCAAAATTTCCCTTGCAGAACCCAAGCCCATCAGGTAGACAGGCAGTTCTTTAGGAATCATTTTCCTGCAGTAAGCGACAGTAGAATGCATGTCTTCCTTTGCTTCTCCTATACTCAGTCCTCCGAGAGAAATCCCATCAAAACCAATTTCAAGCAGGCCATCCATGGACTCTTTCCTCAGTTCCTTAAACGTTCCTCCCTGGTTAATCCCGAACAGCAGTTGCTTCCTGTTCTTATGTGCTTTCCTGCACCTCTCTGCCCAGCGATGAGTCCTTGCAACTGCTTCCTCATAAACGTTCTTGCCCTGATTTGCTTTTGGCACGATATCCAGGCACATTGCAACATCGCTGCCAATCTTGTTTTGTATCTCGACAGAATCTTCCGGTCTCAGGAAACACTTGCTTTCAGTGAAAGGATTCCTGAAATAAATCCCATTCTCGATAGTCTTAATGTGCAGGCTGTCACTCAGCAACTGGAACCCGCCGGAGTCCGTGAAGATAGAGTGCTTCCAGTTCATGAACCTGTGCAAACCACCCGCTTTGCCTATCACACCCAAACCCGGTTTCAGAGAGAGAATAAACCCGTTGCTGATAAAACAACGATAACCAATCTTCTCTAGTTCTTC
>CAZEVB010000009.1:2272-13340 GCA_964515835.1 uncultured archaeon
TTCTCACACACAAAAGACTTATTAATAAGTAAATTCTACTAATAATAATTAAATAAAACTTAAAAGGAGGTTCTGTATATGGCAAATGTTAATGCTCAGGCAACATCAGGCGATTCAAATTTGATGGCTGCAGCTTGTTACGTTACGCAAATAATCATACCGATAGTTGTTCCGCTAATATTATTCTTCATTAAGAAGGACGACAAGCTAGTAAGGTTTCATGCTCTGCAATCAATGCTTTTCACTGTAGTAATGCTTGTTGTTTTCTTTGTGCTCACCATTCTTGGAACAATACTAGCTATAGTTACGCTTGGAATAGGCGCCATTCTGATGGTTCTCGGTTTCCCCGTACTAGGTCTTGCTGTTCTTGTGTACATGCTTTACGTAACTTACAAAGCATACAAGGGCGAGTACTACAAAATACCTATGATCGGCAACTTCGCTGAGAAGCACATGTAAGAACCTTAATTACAAGTTGTTTGCGCAAAAGCAAACAACTTCCTTTCTATTTTTTTCTGTTTTTTCTAACCAAATATCAATAATTATTAATGAGTTTGATGAATAGCCTTATACATGTTACAAAAAATTATTCTATTTTTATCTGTTAGTTTCTTGTTAGCTGGTTGCATAATCCCTACAGAACCCCCGATTATTAATCAGCAGGTTAGTTCTCCTCAGGGGAATTCAGAATTCTGGGAAGGAACCTGGCAAAGCAGCATCAATAGTGCTAATGGAAAATTCAGGGTTAACCTCTACGAACTGGAAGGCACATTATTAGGAGACATTAACATAGAAGGTTCTTTCTTAACAAACAGTGGCCGTGTTTCCGGTTCGCGAGAAGGAGACGTCCTCGACTTCGGTTTTGTAACTGGGCAGGGGGCACCAGTTAGTTACACAGGAACAATGAATGGAGACAAAATGTCAGGCACATGGAAAACAGAGGTCTTAGGTCAGATCGTTGACCAAGGAAACTGGAGTGCGTCAAAAGGATACAATGACGGTTATCTTGATAGCGACAATGCTTCTGGCGGTGACTACAGCTTGTCAAATGGCAACGGAGATACGGGGGATAACGGCGATGCCGGGAATTCAGGCGCTTCTCGAGACAAATGTTTCCCTAGTGACAAGTTCACTGGTGCTGATTTAGAAAAAGGAGTAATCTGCACTTACGAACTTGGCGGGCATTATGCTTACCAATCAAGCGAAACAGTTATCCAATACTTCAAAACCTCAAGCTCAGGAGATGCTGCCTGCAAATACAGGAGAGACGTCCTTGCTTATAGTGATAAAGGGGAGTTCATGTTATTCAGCAGCAACATAAGAATAAAGACTTTCCCTGTCTGGAGTTTTGCTCCCTATGAATCAAGAGAGTACAATTATTATAGCTGGTCAACAGGAGAATGCACTCATTACATTTACAAGGACACTCCTCTTTCAAAAGGCGATGCACTTGACCTGGTTACTGTTCGTTTAACAGAACTCTTCGAAGAACCAGAAGCAAACTGTCAGGCAGGAAGCGTGGATGATTCGCTGTTTGATTTCTCTGCCACTGAATGTGTTTCATGTGACAGAGCTGACTGTTACGGTTGTGCGCAGTGTACTCCTCTGCCTGCTTAAGCAAACAGTTTCTCATGCCGTTTCTTCATGTAATCAGCAGCCTCTTTAAGCAGTTCTTTTCCTCTGCCTGTTATCCTGTAAATCTTCCTGTTCTTCTGTTTCCTTGAGCTTACAAAGCCCCTTGATTCCAGTTTGTAAAGGACAACATAACTAGTTACTTCGCCAATCCCGAAACCGAATTTTTCTTCTATTTCTTTCCTCATGGCATAAGCATGCAGGTCCTTTTTTTTGAGAACCGCAAGAATATAAATCCAGAGCAGTTCTATGTTAAGATTCTTTTCCAGTCTCCTGAATTCCTTGGAGTCAGTCAGGACATCAGCCATAACTTTAGTGGCTTCAAAACCTTTAAATACGAGTTGCACTATTTTATATCTATAAAATACTTTATGTTCATAAAACAGTTACTTTTGAGGTGAGGTTATGGGAAAAATAAAGGTAGCAATAGCAGGAGTCGGCAATTGTTCTTCTTCTCTCGTTCAGGGAGTTTCTTACTATAAGGGCATTACTGAGAATGACGATCTTGTTCCCGGTTTAATGCATAACGTTTTCGGCGGTTACAAAATATCTGACATCGAGTTCGTTGCTGCTTTTGACATTGACAAGAGAAAAATAGGCAAGGACCTGAGCAAGGCTATTTTCGAGAAACCCAACTGCACACAAGTCTTCCAAAAAGAAATCCCTGATTTTGGGGTAGAGGTCATGAAAGGTCCTGTTCTGGATGGTTATGCTGAACACATGAACGACTTTCCTGATGAGCGTGCCTTCCGTACAGACAATTCCCAGAAACCAGTTGATGTTGCATCGGTGCTTAAGGAAACAAAAGCAGATGTTCTTGTAAGTTACATGCCTGTCGGCAGTGAAGATGCAGCAAAACATTATGCTTCCTGCTGTCTTGAAACAGGAACTGCCCTGGTTAACTGCATGCCTGTTTTCATTGCATCTGATCCTGAGTGGAACACCCGATTCGAAGAAAAGAAGCTTCCGATTGTAGGTGATGACATAAAGAGCCAGGTAGGGGCAACAATAGTCCACAGGGTTCTGGCAAAGCTCTTTTCAGACAGGGGTGTAAAGGTAATTAACAGCTATCAGCTGAATGTCGGCGGGAACACAGATTTTCTCAATATGAAGGAACAGGAGAGACTGAAAAGCAAGAAAATAAGCAAGACAGAGGCAGTCCAGAGCCAGCTCCCAGTTTCGTTGTCATGGGAACACATACATGTCGGTCCCTCCGATTATGTGCCTTTTTTGAATGATAACAAAATTGCGTTCATACGCCTTGAAGGAAAACAGTTCGGAGAAATTCCAATGAACCTCGAAATGCGTTTGAGTGTGGAAGATTCTCCTAACTCTGCAGGAGTCGTTATTGACGGTTTAAGGGCAGCCAAACTCGGGTTAGACCGCGGAATCGGCGGAGCATTAACTTCTCCAAGCTCTTATTTCATGAAACACCCACCTCAGCAGTATCCTGATTCTGTTGCAAAGGAAATGGTTGAGGACTTCATAAAGGGAGTCAGGGAAAGATAAAAATAGTACAAAGGAACACAGGTTTAGTATGCTTTACGAGAACCGCGAGAAATTCAATAAACTGTCTATCAAGATAGGCATGATTTTCTCAAAAATTCCTTTAAGTCCAAACCAGTGGACTGTCTTCAGTCTGCTCCCTGCAGTTATTGCCGCGCTTTATTTAGCTTCAAACGAGTTCTTAATCGCAGCAGGACTCTTTGCTCTTGCCGCCTTCATAGACCTTATAGATGGTTCAGTTGCACGGGTTCTCGGCCGAACAACTCGCTTCGGGGCGTATCTTGACACAATCACAGACCGTTATGTAGAATTTATCTTGGTTCTTGGTCTGTTTTTTGCACAATTGCCAAGCCTCGAGATAAGCGGCTTCACAATTACTCCTGCTGCCTTACTCTTCCTTTACTTCTTCGGCGCCATGATGACTACTTATGCCAAGGCAGCTGCAAAGGAAAAAGAACTCGTTAAGAAAGAACTCAAGGGAGGCATCCTTGAAAGAGCAGAAAGAATGGTTTTGCTTTTCGCAGGAATCCTTCTTGCATATGCCAATCCAGCTTACCTTGTTTATATGATTGCAGTCTTGGCTGTTCTTGCCAACATCACTGCCTTGCAGAGAATCCTGAAAGCAAGGAAGGCCTAATTGTTAGCTCGCATAATATTAACAACCCAAAAGAAAACAAAGCCAATAATTCATGCTCCAGAGGAACTTTCAAGCTTTAGCAGTTTTGCCCGAACTTGCTTGCTGTTGCTTGCAGGTCTTGAATGTTTATTGTTCCGTCGTTTGTTAGGTCGTAGGCTTTGTCGTTTTCGTTGATTGCCTTCACTATTTTGACCAAGTCAAAAATGTTTATTGTTCCGTCTTTTTTCGAGTCTGGGCAAGTGCTTGTTGGAGTTATAATGCATTGTTTTTGCAGGTTGCATTTCATTCCGCTGCCGCATGCTGCAGCAGTAGGGCAGTCTGCAAGGTCTTGGCAGTCTGTCACCCCATCTTTATCATCGTCAATTCCGTTGCTGCAGTTTTCTGGAAGTGAAATTTCTTTTACAAAAATTATGTAATTTGATTTATCTGTTTTTTTGGGTATTGTAATGTTTCCTGCCTGAAAGTCTTTGTAGATTAGGAGCATTGTTCCATTATCTGAAGCATACGAGTCTGACACTGAAATTCTTGTGTTAGTTGTTGTCCAACCTGACTGCCATGCAGTGTATACTTCTCTGGTGTCCCAAGCCAAGACTACTCGAATTGGAACATTTGTAGTAAAGCTCAGGTCAGTTGTTGTTGCAGGATCTACTGGAGTCCTGATTGCTTTTGTTTGTGAAAGAATGCTGGGTAAGTCTGAAGTAATTGTATAGTCCCTGTCAAAATAATAAGAACTTCCTTTAGCAAGTCCTACTTCAATCAATTGCAGGTTTGTTGGCTGTATTGAAGTGATTAGCGGATTTGTCGGAGGAGCTACTGGTGGCAGAGTATTGTCCCATAATGCATTAAAGTATTGTTCTCTAGAATGGCTTGAAAGATAGCTTAATCCTTGGTTTAACTGCAGGCTCTGCGCGTCAGAAAATTTCGCTGCCTTGAATGTTCTTTGAATATAACTTTCGTTTGAAAGCGTAAATGGGCTTTGTGTGAAAAAGTTTCCTGAATTGTTTTTCAAAAACCCTCGCATCATTTCCTTTCTTGAAATGTGGTTTCTTTCTATCAAGTCATATCCTTCAACAAGTTTTTGCCTGTGTGCTGCGGTCCAATCCATCAAATTTTCATCCCATAATGCATTGTAAGAGTTTGCCAAAAATCCTGTTGTTGAATCATTAGGCAATTTTCCAGTAAGGAAAAACTCCTTGAAGTCTTGCCTGTCTTGCCTGTCAAAGCATAGGAACGGCCGCCACGGAGTCCATTTTGTAGAGTCTCCGCCGCAAAAAGTCAGTCCGCTTATATACGTCCTGCTTCCTTGAAGCATTATAGTGCCTTGTCGTCCAAGCGGATTTGCAGCCTTGATGTAAACGTAATTGTCAATTAATGAAAGCAATTGTGTCCTGTGGTTTTTTGAAGCAAGCACTGCAATATCATCAGACATTGTGATTTCGCCAACTTGCGTGTCCCCCGTTGTGTCATAATCCATGCTGAATGGAATGCTGATGTGGTTTTCTTGCGGAAAGAGACACTTGTTTCTTGCGTTCAGGCGCTTGTTACTTATCAGCATTTTGCTGTCTGGGTTTTTGTCCCAGTCAGTGTCAGGCTTTATACTGCTCCCCAAATAATCGAATTTTTCAGTCAGACCAGAAACAGGATAGCACCCACTTTCGCCGGAAAAACTTGAAAGCGAGCCTGCAACAAAAATTTTGCCTACGCCAATGTTCTCTGCATATTGTCTCCAGTCGTCAGTTACTACCGCAAAAGCATTGATGACCCTTGAATCGCTTACAGCATAGTCCCTGTACAGTGGTGCTATCCAGCTGAATGAAATACCATCGCAGCCAATGTCAATGAACTGCCTTCCCAGGCTTTTGTAGTATAACTGTGTTTCCTGCGCGACAATGTTTGCATATGCAGGAGAATTCGGGTTTTTTATCTTGTCATAATCAAAATACCTTTCGCTTCCACACACGTCAGTCCTGCATTTTGTGCCGTTAATGTGGTTTTCTTTAACGTCTTCAAAGATCATGCATTCAATCTTCACGCCTGGAATGCTATCATGTAGTCCTTGCACAAAGCTAGCGCGCCAAGTAATATTGTCAAGGTAGCTGCAGTTTGATGCTCCCGCAGTGCAGTCTCCAGTGTATCCTATTCCCACACCTTCCCTAATCATTGTCGGCTTTAATTCCTTGTAATATGCAGTGTCGTTTGATGTTGAGTTATTGTAAATCCATCTTGCGACAATTACCTTGTCAAGCATTGAAAGCATTTCCTGAGGGGAATAGCGGGAAACTGCTGCTGTAGAAAACTGTGTAATGAGTGCGAAGAAAATTATTGCCAGGATTATTTTGTTTTTCATTCTGAAAAAAGCATGTGTTTTTTTCTTAATAATTCTATTTCTTGACGAGATTGCAACATTGAGTCGGAAGATCCTATTATGAAATCGAAAAGTTTTTGGAAAATTTCATTGTTCTGCTTTTAGTCAGCTTGCTTTTTTATTTAGGATGAGCATCTCTAAGAGGGGATCTTTTTGATATGCGGGATAGTAGTAAGGAAATGACTTTTCTTGGAACAAGAACTGGGATATTTATCTTTATTTTGGTGATGAAAAATTCTTGGTTAGCGGAAATCATGTCGCAGATTTGATTACCGGCGCATGTAAATTTTTCCTGTCATTTGCATTTTTATCTACCGTTGATTTTGTGTTTTCGATTCCCGTTTCTTTATGCTTGGTTATTATAAAAAGGCATAGCTAGCTTTCCCTTTCCGACCTCGCGTTGAAAACGAGCGCTGTTACTGATGCATTGTAATCGGAGAAATAAAACTCGTCTATTACTGCATTGCTTGTTATTTTTGTTGTCAGTTCAATGTAGCTGCCGTTATTGGTTACTGAAGGCAATGGGCTTAAGGAAATAGTTATGTCTGATGAATTGCAGTCTGTTCCCAAGCATGAAAGAGTTATGCTGTTTGCTCCTGCACTGTCAATGTGGGCTCTTACTGTTTTCTGGAGTGCGAGGAGCAGGCAGTCAGAACAGTTATTGTCATTTATTCCGAGTGTAAAATAAGGCTGCTCATTAAGTACATTGTAGTCATTGTCAGGACAGGAACCATATCCTTCCAGCGAACAAGTCAGTCTGTTGAAATCATGCATCATTCCTGCAGGAACATTGAGATTCAAATCAATCCTTGTTATCACTGATTCATTAAAGTCCCCGAATCCGGAGAACGAAGCATTATTCTCATCAACAACATATTTCAGGTACTGCGGCAAAACAGAAAATGAAAGGTTTTCAGTTGAACCCCCCCAGTAACTGTTTTTCTGGACATTTAGGTCCATATTAAAACCCAGGTATGACTCGGAATAATTAACATCATTAAGGAACAGGACATAAGCATTAATGAAGTCAAAAAACAAATCTACTTTTGCTGTCTCAAAAGGCAGTTCATTAGAAATCTCAATAATGTTATTGTCTATAGTGTAACTGAATGGCAGCAGTCTTTCATTAATCTCCTGGTTTTGTTCATAATTACCTAACGTACTTTCCAGGTTAGTGAGCAGAGAGGAAGTCGTCCTCAGTGCAGTCAGTCTCGCGTTTCCACTCTCAAAACCCGCTTTCTGTTCAATGAGGAGGTCTGCTGAGGAGATAATGAGTGTTGAAAGGAAAAGAGTCATTATAGTAAAAAATATTCCTTTTCTGCCTATCATGCTTCCACCCACACATAATAGTCTATTGCAAAGAATTGTGTCAAGGGTCCGCCGTAGCAGTTTATTGCGTCATAGTTCCTCAGCGGGCATTCGCTGAGGTCTAAATCCTCATTGATTATTGCGTAAATAGCCCCCTCTTCCTTGATATTCACGTTCCTGTAAACTCGGTAATTATCTGTACAGTTTTCGTCTGACCCACACAAAGCAGGTATGTTAAAAGAATCAAGAAGGGTTCCGTTAACATCATCCAGCCTGAACCGTATGTCTGTTTCGCCTGTGTTAAGGTCCCCGATATTTGACACATTAATATCTAAGTAAAGGTCGTCTTTGCCAAGCAGTTCCCCTGCAAAAATATCGACTAGGAGGTCTCTTGTCAGGAACCTGAGAATCACATTTGCATCAAACGGAACCTCAAAAGGATTTCCTGAATAATCCTCATATTTCAGCATCGCCCCCTCTCCAGGAACAACCTTTTCATGTCTCTCGCAGTTGTTTTCGTTTCCGCATGGGAAGTTTATTGTGTAACTCCCGTACCAGACAGAACCTGGTTCTAATCCCGCGAGGTCATAAACAATGTTCGTGTCGCTTATTGCTCCTTCCCCGGGGTCGATGACTATGGCTCCTAGTGGTGCGGGTACGATGACTTGTGAGCTCGCTGACGAGATATGGTCGATATGTGCGGTAATAAGATCATAAATATATTTTAGCATATTCTCGTCACTCGCATAATAATATTCTCCTCCAGTGATGTCTGCAATATTCTGAAGTTCTGTTTCAGCAACATCATATCCAATTCCAATTGTATAAATAATTGTATCATTTGCCAAAGCTTCGTTTGCAGCACCAGTAGAGTCTCTTCCAGAATTAGTCTGGCCGTCAGACAAAACAATCTCAAACCGCATTGCATCTTCCCTGCCGTGCCCTGTTGCAGGAGGCAGTAGTTCATCATTGGCAGTATATATCCCTTCACCTATTGCAGTAGAGTTACCTGTTCTCTCATCAAGCCCTGCTATGCTGCTTTTCACTGATTCTTTGTCTGATGAAAGAATGTGGTCAAGGGTTGACTCTGATGCAAACGAAACCAGTCCAACTTGGTCGTTACCACTCCAGTTCGCATCATCCACAAACATGCTGGCTGCTTCCTGCGCAACTTCTATAAGGCTCTTTATTCCTGCTATTTCTCTAATCTGTGCGGTGTAGGATACACTCGGATCCTCGTTCCATGCATATGCAGTCCATGTGCCGTTCTGCGAGAGCGATGCAGGAATAGCGAGATATATCTTGTTGTCATATTCGTTCTCGCACCCGTTTGGTGGCTCGCCGTAAGTGTACCCGTATTTTGAGCTGTCCGGTGCCTCAACATATAATTTCACGTTTTCGCTTGTGCCTCCATTCCACTCAAGCAGAATATCAAATGCATTAGTGTCTGAGATATTTATTTCTCCGACATTTACCCATCCAGTGTACTCCCAGCCTCCAAAGAGAATACATCCTATAGCTCCCCATGGGTGATTACAGATTTGTGTTCCTCCTCCAAGGTCTCCGCTTCCCGAGTAAACAACATTGCCGTCAACTACTGCACAATCGTCCATGCTTCCGCTTCTATCAATCACAAGCATGACATCAACCACGTCCCTAAGGCTTTCCTCTATCTCAATAGTCAGGTTCACTGTCAGGTTCTCGTCGCACCTGAGTTCTGTTTCCGGGGTTGTGTTGACATCAACAATCAGGCCTATTTCTTCAGGGTCTTGTTCCTCAAAGTATATTGTCGGTCCCGAAAAAAGTATGGTGTCATTGATGTATGGTTCTTTCCAGTAAGGGGCATCAGGACTTCCCTCAAAGACAACGTATTCTATGTTGCAGTCTCCAGGCTGCTGCTTCATAATCACAATACTTCTGCCTCTCACAATGTCCTTGTCAGTTGGGACAGCATCCCCAAAAGTTGCCTGCAGTCTTTCTTCCTGCGGAAAGCAACCATTGAAGTCCCCTGCTAATCTGCAGTTTAATTCATCCAAAGAATATTGCTTTACCTCTGTTCTCAGTCCCCTGTTTGAGGGCAGGTAGGCGAGAACCTTGTTGTGTATGTTTTCAGCAGAAACCGTTAACGAGTTAGCATCTATTTCTTCCTGAAGATAACCATTGCTTTCAAGCATCCTGAAGGCATCGGAAACATTGCTGCTCACATTAGTGCTTATCGGCATCTTTTTCATGCTGACTGTAAATGAGGCAAGCACTAAGCCAAAGATCATGACTGCGAGCAGGGCATCAAAAGAAAAGATAAATGCTTTTCTGGTGTTCATGAAGCTTCCCTCCACAAACAGAAATTCATTTCTGTTATGCTGCTGTTGTAATCAACATTCCTTGACAGGACAATTGATTCTCCCGCATTCAGAGGATAAGAACCGGCATTAATGTCCATTCCCGCATTCGCATCAGGCATCTCAAACCAGAACTCGTAACCCTCGACATTCATTATTTCTTTTGCGGTATTGTAATCCAGACCAACGAAATAATTCAGGCGTTCTTCGGAAATAACCAGGGGTTTTCTTGCCAGGCCCACTATCTCTGTTTCTTCAGGTGCAAGCACGTACCAGTTGTTTGGCACTCCGCTGCTTTCCGCCATTGCATTAATGCGGTTCTCTGCATTCATTCTCATGTCTTTCCGTATGTCACTGTTTATGGCTTCTTTTATGTTCTCAGTATATTTCGATGTTGCAAATGCAAATATTAACAGGAACACCATGACCGCAAACATAAGGTCATACATCAGTGCCTGTCCCCTGCAGTCAAATGTTCTCAAGCAAAACCGCCCCGTTTTCTTCGTATGCTCTGACTGTCCCAATCAGGACTGTAGAGTTGTTTGCACTGCCCGCATATGTGCAGGAATAGTCCTCAAAAACGATTCCGTTTTCCGTGACATTAAAATCCAGTTCTGAGTTGAATTCAATGCTTTGCTCGCCGTACATGGAGTTCATGTTTTCTATTAATGATGCTGTTTCCCTGCAGAAATCCGCTTTCCGGTAAAATTCTTTTGTGAAAGTTATTTCATGGCTATGGAGCGAACTGAACAAAAGCACAGCAACAAAAAGAACTGCTATTGTTGCAAGCGCACTTATGATTTCTGTTTCTCCCTGCGCCTTGTTATCCAAATTCAAACACCTAACTGCCGATAGTTATGTTCCCGTCACTAACCTCTAAAACAAGATTGTAAATTCCTCTTCCTGTATTGAGGTCTGTCCAGCTAAAAATAGTGTTGCCGTATTCGACAAAATCCGAGTTGCCTGATGCCAACTGCAGGGTAATAATAACATAGTTTTCCCGCGCAATCGCACTAACCACATTATCAGGCATCTCTATCTGGATAGTTGTCCTGCTTCCTTCTCCGAGGCCTGCAATGTTTTCCGATGCAGAAGTTATTTTCAGTGCGGCATCCTTTGCCTTGTGTACTGATATTGATTCATTCAAACTCATAAAAGAGTAGCCGAAGAGAACAGCTACAACCACAAGCAAAAATGCAAATATGACAAGGTACTCTGCAGCAACTTGTCCTTTCTCAGAAACTAAGTATTTCGCATTCATCAATAGTCTTTTGAATTTTC
>CAZEVB010000009.1:13440-14592 GCA_964515835.1 uncultured archaeon
AATAGTCTTTTGAATTTTCCCATATATAATTATATTTGTGGATATGTCTCAGAATGAAGAAAAAAGCAAAATAAAGTTAGATAAGACCACTGCAGAACAGGAGATGGTTCGCAGTATTGAAGCCCTTGAAAACTCGCTTAAAGGTGCTGAAGGTCCTGAATCAAAGAAGGTTCTTATGGAACAAATAAAGGTTCTTAAGGATCAGCTCCTGATGTTAATCGGTCCCAATTACACTGAACTAAAAGAAGAGAACATTGCTCTGCAAAAAGAGATTGAGGCACTGAAAAAGAATCTTGATAACACTGGCACTCAATGCAAAATAAATTTCTCTGACGACCTTAAAGAAGACCTTTATTTAGAACACTCACAGGCCTTAAGACACCGTTTCTATCGGCTTCTTCTCAGAAAGTATTCTTCAACGATAAACGAGCATGAAAAGAAGACTGTCGGAGAGCTGAAGGCTCTAGTTAACAAGGACGACCTGACTGTACAGTCCCTAGCCAACCAGTTTATGAAAGAGGATTACGATTTCGGGAAAGATTATCTTGGCTCTGCAAAAGAACTCGTTGATTACCTCAAGGCAATAGAATATGTTTCTCTTGACCCAGACCTCAAACTAAACTTTTGGCTGACTCCAAAAGAAATTCTTAACGAAAAGATTTCCGACGACGAAGATTTTGCTGTTTTCCTTTGTTCGTTGCTCTATGCTTTTGGCGACAATGAAGCAGAAGTTGTGGTTGCAGAACTGGATAACCTCAATACCCACGCGATTGTCGTCACCAAATACAAAGGAAAATTCTTTTTGTTTGATCCCTGCCAGAAAAAGGACTTTGATTTTTTCTCAGGTTCAAAAGAATCTATTTTAGAGTCCTATTCTTTCGAGGGCGCAAAAATCAGGCGCTTTATTTACAAGTTCAATAACTCCAATTACGAGCAGTTTGTTGAATAGCCCGTCGTACTCGTGGGCGTAGAGCGTGCTGCCTCTACGGAGGCATCACTTAACAATCAGCTTGCTTTTACCTGTGGCATGCCACCCAGATGTCAACTGGGGGGTCAGTTGTGTCACATTTTCCTTTTCCTGACTTTCCGGCCGTTCTTGAAAGAGTCAAGGAACTTGTTTATCTGTCTCTTATTCAGGAGAATGTTTTTTGT
>CAZEVB010000010.1:0-13312 GCA_964515835.1 uncultured archaeon
GAAAGAATACTTCCTTTGGCTGCGGTTGATCGGGTAATACGAAAGGCTGGTGCATCAAGAGTGAGTGAGAGTGCGGCATCTGCTTTGGCAGAAATTCTTGAGGAAAAAGGCATAATTATAGCCAGAAGAGCAATAGAGTTCTCAGGACACGCTAAAAGGAAAACAGTTACTGATTCAGACATAAAATTAGCGTTAAAGAGCGAGAAATAATTCTCGTTCTTCTTTATTCTTATTATTCCATTATCCGGATTATCCTGTCAAAGAACAGTGAAAGGTTCTCAATTACTTCTTTGTTGCTTTTTGTTTCAACAGTAATAACAATGCCTTTTGTTTTCCACTTGTAAACCCTTCCGAGGAGAGAGTGAACAAACTTCTGTACTGTTTTCTCGTCATTGTAGACAAGCAGAGTGGAAACAGAATCAAGGAAAATGAATTCTCCGCCCTTTTTCTTGCTCTTTATTGCTTTGTCAAGGACAACATTAATCTCGTTAACGTTTTCGGAAGAAAAAACCTTTACTCCCGTGCCCCCATCTTTATCAACTTCTTTTGTGACACAGTCAATGAAAAACAGGTTGTCTGCTTCAATCCCTCTTTTGAGGAACTTCTGCATTATTTTTCTAAATGGCCAGTTTGTTGTAATGTAAGTGCCGAACAGTTTTAAGTCAGAAACAAGAATTTCCATGAACGCGTAAATAACTTTCTCATAGTTTTTTGAGTTTACTATGATTAATGCAGTGTACTCTTCAGGCAGAGTTTTTAGTTCGTCATTTATTCTCTGTTTCATTCCGTACTCTAAGTCTATTATGTTAAGGGTACTTTCTTTTGACATAAATATCCTGCTCTTTAGGGGGGAGCTATGTTTCTTTATTTTATAGCTTCCCAGAGAATAGTATCTTTTGACTTGATATCTATTCCTTTGCCCGTTATCTCAAATGGATGCACACTCTTACTGTGATTAGTTCCACGCATTTTTCTCACAAAGACACTTCTGTGCGGGGGAGTAAAATAAAGAGCAACAACACCGTCAGCAACAAATTCTTCAACACCAAAAGCACTGAACTGGTGTTTGTTTCCGCTGACCTCTGAAATGAGCATTGTTGTACAATTTAATTCTTTTAAACGGTCAACAAATTCGTAAAGAATACTCCTTATCAGGCCAGGTTCTTTTAACCAGATAGCGAATGCAGTAGTAGAATCAACTACAAGCCTCTTAGCGTCAATCTCTTTCACTATGCTGCTTATCGTCCTCAGTTCTGCTTCTATCTGTCTTTCAATATTTTCGCGGGGATTTAACTTTAATTTGTATATTTTCATGAGGTTATTATCTTGAAGTTCTTTAATGTCCCAGCCAAAGCTCTCCATGTTCCAGACAATGTTCTTAATGTTTTCTTCAAGGCTGACAAACAAACCTGGTTCTCCCATGTCTTTTGCGCCATTGTAAATGAAGGACAAACCCATAATGGTTTTGCATGTACCTGGTCCTCCGGCTAAAAGTACGTTACTTCCTTTTGGTATTCCGCCTTCTATAAGGTCATCCATTCCCTTTATACCTGTTTTCACTCGCTCCAAGAAATTCACCTCTCCAATTACTGTTATTATAATGTTTTATTCATTAAAATATCTTTCTAATGCCTGTTTAGCCTGCTTAAATACCTCTTCTTTAGGCAGAGCAGCATCAATCGCTATATTGAATGGTGTTTTGTCCACACCAAACTCAAAACCATAAAGATCCCTGTAAATCCGGGTAGTCTTTTCATCCCTTGATTTTATTCTCTCCAGTACCTCAGAATAATCAAGTTTATCCCTTCCCGCAACTCTTTTTGTTCTTTCCTCTGCATTAGCCTCTAACCAGATTCTGAAACCTTTTTTGCTAAGCCAGGGCATTGTCCAGCTGTCCAGTACCACATTCCCTTCCTCGATAATCTCCAATAGCATTTTGTCAAGCTCGCGATCCATGGAACCGTCATTCATTCTTTTCTTCATGAACTCTTTTGCTTCCTCGGTTTCCCACCAGCCCCTGCCTTCAGTTGTCTTATTAACATTAATCTCTTCAGCCTTCTTTTCCATGAGCTGTTTAAGCAAATCAGAAGCATGCACGCATTTTAAATCAAAAGCAGCTGCCAGTTTCTTTGCAAGAGTGCTCTTACCAGAACCCGCAAAACCACTTACAATAATTATTTTTTCTTTCATGTAACCAACTCAAAAAGATAAGTAGTTAGCCCTTTTATATATATTCTCGGTCAAATAATTGTATGGTGATTAATAGTGGTTTATTAAGGAATTATGCGGGTGACTGTTTAGTTTTTATTTGATTATTCTATCTTTATTACTGTTATAAAAGTGTTTTTCCTCAAGGTGGTGTCATGAAAAAAAATGTTAAAAAAACTCTCAAAGGAACAATGAAACTGAAGAAAGGTCTTGCCCAGATGTTTAAGGGCGGCTGCATAATGGATGTAGTGAATCCAAAGCACGCAAAGATCGCTGAAAAGGCAGGCGCGTGTGCAGTAATGGCTCTCGAAAGAGTTCCGTCAGACATCAGAAAGGACGGCGGAGTAGCAAGAATGTCTGACCCGAAAATGATTAAAGAAATAATGAAGGCAGTCAGCATTCCAGTAATGGCAAAGTGCAGAATCGGTCACTTTGTAGAGGCACAGATCCTCGAAGAACTTGGAGTAGATTACATTGACGAGTCAGAGGTTTTAACACCAGCAGATAATCTTTACCACATTGACAAAACAAAATTCAAGGTTCCTTTTGTCTGCGGCTGCAGAGATTTAGGGGAAGCCTTAAGAAGAATAAGTGAAGGTGCTGCAATGATAAGGACAAAGGGAGAAGCAGGAACAGGCAACGTAGTTGAAGCAGTCAAACACATGCGAAGGCTGAACGAACAAATTGATGATCTTGACAGACTTAACGAAGAAAGAATAGAGGACTTATCTAAACTCATGCGCGTGCCAATAAATTTTCTTGAACAGACAAAAAAACTAAAGAAACTTCCTGTTGTCAATTTCGCTGCAGGCGGTTTAGCTACTCCGGCTGACGCTGCACTGATGATGCAGTTAGGCTGCGACGGGGTCTTTGTCGGCTCAGGAATATTCAAGAGCAACAACCCCCCAAAAATGGCAAGAGCAATTGTTGAATCAGTAACCAATTTTAATGACCCAAAAGCACTTGCAAAAATCTCTACTGGTTTGGGTGAAGCAATGAAAGGAAAAGAAATCTCTGAATTAAAACACCGCTTACAGGACAGAGGCTGGTAAAGTGATTATCGGTATCCTTGCCCTGCAGGGCGCTTTCTTTGAGCACAAGCAGGCACTGGAAAAACTCGGTGTTCATTCAATAGAAGTCCGCAACAAACAAGACCTCAAAAAATGTTCTTCCCTGATTCTGCCTGGAGGGGAAAGCACAACTATTTCTCAGTTATTAGAACAAACATGCTTAGACAAAGAGATAACAAAGCGCGTGAAGAAAGGCATGCACGTTTTTGCTACCTGTGCAGGGGCGTTAGTCCTCGCAAAAAAAGTTATTGGCGAGAAGCGCTACAAACCATTAAACCTGATTGACATAGATATCAGCAGGAACGCTTACGGCAGGCAGATAGACAGCTTTGAAACAGAACTTGACATTAGAGGATTCAAAAAAGATTTTCATGGAGTTTTTATCCGCGCACCAGTCATAAAAAGAACAGGAAAAAAAGTTGAGGTTCTTGCGCGCTTCAAAGGAAAACCAGTTCTCCTCAAACAGGAAAATATTATGGTGGCAACTTTCCACCCTGAGTTAACAGATGACCTGAGGCTGCACCATTACTTTATTGCACATGCACACTCATAAATCAAGCCAATTATTTTTAATCAGTAATAAAATCAGCGGTAACAAAACTCTTCACTAGGATATCTTTCTTCTTTCACGTCTTCCCTGAATGTTTTCACTGCTTTCTTTATTGTTTCTCCGATATTAGCATATCTTTTCACGAACTTTGCTTTAGAATCAGTTGCAGTAAAACCAAGAAGATCATTAATAACAAGAACTTGTCCGTCTGTTTTTGGTCCCGCGCCTATTCCTATTGTAGGACATTTTACTTTTTCAGTTATCTTTTCTGCCAGTTCTGCAGGAACACACTCTAAAACAATTGCAAAACAGCCTGCTGTATCAAGCGCAACTGCATCTTTAATCAATTGCTCTGCATCCTTGTTTTCTTTTCCCTGTACCCTGTACTCTTCCGCACTCTGTGGAAGCAAACCAAGGTGTCCCATTAGCTCGATTCCTTCTGTGTGCAGGGCTTCTGCTTCCTTGATTTTTGCGCCCTCAAACTTAACTGCATCACAGCCGGACTCAATAAACTTTTTTGCATTCTCAACTGTTTCTTCAGGAGTATTGTAACTGTTGATAGGCATGTCCCCCACAACAAGTTTTTCTGTTCCTGCTCTCACAACTGCTCTGCAGTGATGCAGCATTTCAGTCATAGTAATTGACTTTGTGTCCTTGTATCCAAGCAGGACATTTGCAACAGAATCCCCGACAAGAACTATGTCTGCCTCATGTTCAACCAGCTTCGTCATCAGCGTATCATAGGCAGTTACCATGACTATTTTTTCTTTGCCTTTCATCTGTCGTATCTTATCTGTTTTCATAAATGAACCCTTTTGAAGACACATTAAATATTTATTTCAGTTTTACTGCTGTTCCATAAACCATTATTTCTGCAGCTGAAGCCATTACCTGGGAAGTGGTAAACCTCACATTTATTATTGCATCTGCTCCGAGGACCTTTGCTTCTTCAACCATTCTTTGGGTTGATTCTTTTCTTGCTTCTGTAAGCATGCTGGTATATTCTTTGAGTTCTCCTCCGACAATCTGCCTCAATCCTGCGATAATGTCTTTGCCGACCCATTTTGCGCGAATCGTGTTTCCTTTTGCAATTCCAAGAGTCTCAGTTATTTTTTTTCCTTCTACAAAATCTGTGTTCACTAAAAGCATTTTTTCACCTCAATAGTTTTTGTCAAATTTTTCTTTTTTAATATCATTCATTCTTTCTCGAATCAATGACGCAATTATAATTCCTGCACCGATTATTGATATTGTCCATCCTCCAAAAAATGAGATAGTGATAAAGATTTTTCCAAAAACTATGAATATTGGAAGAACAATAAGCAAAACCAATCCAATGATTATAAGTATTATTCCGATTGATTGTATCTTGTTCATCGAATAAGTTACTCACAAAGAGATTAAATTAGTATTTGAATTGCAAAAACACTACAAATCATGTTTAATAGTATTCTTTAAATAGCAGATTAATCATTAGTTTGTCTGTATGTTTGAGACATTCACTAACAGTATTGAGATTGTAAAACAGTCATTTAATGTGCTGCGCAAGGACAAGGAAATCCTCATGTTTCCTGTTCTATCAGGCTTCTTTAACATCCTGTTATTCATAGGTCTGGTTGTTGTTGTGTTTGCTTCTCTGGCTGTTGTTGATCCTGAGTCAACAACCGGAGCAGTCTTCTTTTTAGTGCTCTTTGCTGTTTATTACATTATCAGTTATTTCATTATCTCGTTCTTTAATGCAGGTTTGGTTACTTGTGCAGGGCTTCGCCTTAACGGCAAGGACCCAAGTTTTGGTGACGGTTTGTCAACTGCATTCGGAAAAATAATTCCTGTTCTTGTCTGGTCAGTTATCTCGGCTACAATTGGAATGGTTCTGCGTACTTTGACGAGTTCGGCAAGGAAATCAAAAAATCCTGCAGCAGCAATCATTGGCGGCATACTCATTGCACTCATTGGTATGGCGTGGAGTTTAATGACTTTGTTTGTGATGCAGGCAATTGTGTTTGAAGATAAAGGGGCAATTAGTGCGATCAAAAGATCGAGCGGCATCTTTATTCAGACCTGGGGAAAGAATGTTGTAGGCAGGTTCTCAATAGGGATTATAATGTTCCTGGTTGCTTTGCTTGGTCTTATTCCTATTCTTGCAGGGCTCCTGATTGGAGACATCACAATACTCATTGGCGGTGCGCTTTTATCGGTTCTCTTTTGGATTCTATTGGGTTTGGTTTCATCTGCATTGTCATCAATCTTCTCAACAGCACTCTATTTTTATGCTGTTACCGGTGAAGTCCCGCAGGCGTTTGACTCCGAGACAATCAGAAATGCTTACGAGAAAAGATAACTGTTTTGCATTTGTTTGCACATCTTTTAATAGTAGTTTGAACCCTAATTCTTTTGGTGTTTAATTGCGTAAAGGCAGAAAAGATCCACACAAAAGAAGAAAGATGCCTCAAAAAATGACTCCTGGTGAGGAACGGCGTATCTTTAATGCTTGGATTAATGCAGTCAGTGAACAGGGCGCCCGTATTAGAGCATCACATAGCGTAGCACTCAGAGCTCTTGAAGAATCTCACTTGAAAAAATCTCTTTCTCTTGTGATTGGAGAAAAAGCAAGAGATTATGTAAAAAAACTGAGAACAGGAGAAATATTCTCTGTTGATTTTAGTCCTGTGAGAGGACCTTCTTTTACTGTTGTTCCTGCAACTTTTCTTACTATTGCTGAACATAAAAAAGTAGAGTTTCTTTTGAGGGTTAATGACCCTAAAAGAAGAGTAGTTAATAAGCACGAGCTTCAGGATTGGGCAGCAAGGAACTTTGGTTTTGATAGGCTAAAGGCTTGGCTGGAAGAAATAGTTTAGTGCTTTGCAAGGGCGGTTTCTATTTAAATTTTCCCTTATCAAATATATGTGATTGTTATGGAAGAAGTGGAATACCTCTGGTTCAACGGAAAGATGGTAAAATGGAAAGAGGCAACGACCCACTTTCTTACTCACAGTCTTCACTATGGCAGTGCGGTCTTTGAGGGCATAAGGTGCTACAAGACAGACAAGGGTCCTGCTATATTCAGGCTCAAGGAGCACACAAAGAGACTGTTTTACTCGGCAGAAGTCATAAGCATGAAGATTCCTTATTCCGAGGACGAAATAAATAATGCTACTCTTGAGGTTGTCAGAAAAAACAATCTTGAAGAGTGTTACATCAGGCCACTGGCTTTTTTTGGTTACGGGCAGATGGGTCTCTCAACAAAGGGCTGCAAGGTTGATGTGGGTATCGCTGCATGGCCATGGGGTGCTTATCTGGGTGAGGAAGGTCTGAAGAATGGTATAAGGATGAAGATAAGTGACTGGATAAGACCGCCGACCAATATAATGCCAACTAATGCAAAGGTTTCTGGTAACTATGTGAACAGTACAATAGCCAAGATTGATGCAGTAAACACAGGCTACGAAGAAGCAATTCTTCTCGACATAAAAGGGAATGTTGCAGAGTGCACTGGAGAGAACATCTTTATAGTCAAGGACAATGTTCTGATTACCCCGCCTACTAGCAACGCCCTGAAAGGACTAACAAGGGACTCGCTATTGACTATAGCCAGGGACTTCGGGATTGAGACAAAAGAAGAATTTTTTGGCAGGAAAGAGCTATATGCTGCTGATGAAGCCATACTCACAGGTACTGCTGCAGAGGTCACGCCAATAAGGGAAGTAGACGGAAAGAAAATAGGTACTGGAAAGCCTGGTCCTGTTACAAAGAAACTGCAGGACAAGTTCTACGAAGCAATCAGGGGCAATGACTCTGATTATGAAAAATGGTTGGATTACATCTGATTATTCTTCAGATTCTTCTTTTTGTTTTTCTGATTGCGTCACGTAAATGTGTTCTTATCTTTTTCTCGCCAGCCAGCCATTTTCTTAAACTCTCTTTCTTTTTGGAGGAATTTGCTAATGCTTTTTTTCTTGCTTTAATGAACCTTTTCCTGCGGCCGTAAAAGGCAGGTGTTTCTCCTATAGTACCAACTACATCAGGTCTTACTAGATGGTACTTCATTAGTTCTGGATGGCTGCTTAGCGCTGCAGTAGTCATTTTTTCTGCGCCGAGCTCGCGGAGAATCATTTCAGCGGCTTTCATTGAATAGCCTGTCTGGGCGTGCTCGTCAAGCAACATTATATTTTCCCGCAATTTTCTTTTTATGTTTGGAATTCTTTCCTGTATCTTTTCCTTTGCTTCGGGTGTAGCAACTCCTATACTTGACAGCATTTCAGTAAAAGGTAACATTATGCTAGTTGGGTTTTTTGGAAGAGTTCCTGCGAGAGAAAGAAATGCCGGAGGACTGGCTTTTGTGTGAACTCTATAATACTCACGAACCATGTTTCTGACATAAACTGCGGAAGTCCCTACAAGAAAAACAGTTTTTATTTTTCTTTTTTCTATTTCTCTGACAAGTACTTCGATTCCTTTTAGGTATCTTTCTTTCTCTGCGTCGCTGATTTTCGGCATAGTTAATATTGGGATGCTGTGTTAATAATTATTTGCAGAAAACACTCTGGTTACCCTGCAAACAAAAGAATTTTAAATAACCTGTGCATCTATATAATGTATTGATTAGCATGAAAACCACTGGATATTCAAAAGAAGTTTCTATTCTCTTAGTTCTGCTAGTGGTATTGCTATTATAGATACCTCCGCAAAATAATCTGATTGGGGGGTATCGAAGGATTAAAAGCTCAGAAGTCGTTAGATTAAAGTTGTAAAAAAGGTGTGCTGATGCAAAAAAAAGATGGGAAAGGCAAAAGGATAAGGATATTTGACACTACGCTCAGGGACGGAGAACAGAGCCCAGGGGCTACCCTCACACATCAGGAAAAACTTCTTATTGCTATACAACTAGAGAAACTTGGCGTTGATGTCATTGAAGCGGGTTTTCCTGTTGCAAGCGAAGATGATTTCAGGGCTGTTTCAGAGATCTCTGGAATAATCCAAAAGTCTTATGTCTGCGGTCTGGCAAGATGCATTGACAAGGACATTGCGAGTGCTGCAAAAGCACTTGAGTCTGCAAAAAAACCAAGGATCCATGTTTTCTTGGCTACTTCTCCCATCCACATGAAGTACAAGTTAAAGAAAATGCCGTCAGAAATAATTGAGAGTGCTGTGCAGGGAGTTAAACAGGCTAAACAGCATTTTGATGATGTAGAGTTCTCTCCAGAGGATGCTTCAAGGACAAAAAAGGATTTCCTTTACAAGGTTCTCGAAAAAACAATTGACGCTGGTGCAACAACAGTCAACATTCCTGACACAGTTGGTTATGCTCAGCCTACAGAATTCGGCGAGCTTATCAAAGGAATCAAGGAAAATGTTCCTAACATTGATTCGGCATTTATCTCTGTCCATTGCCACAACGACCTTGGTCTGGCAGTAGCCAATTCTCTTGAAGCAGTGCGAAATGGTGCTGAACAGGTAGAATGTACTATCAATGGTCTTGGTGAAAGAGCAGGCAACGCCAGCCTAGAGGAAGTCGTAATGAATATTTACACGAGAAAGGATTACCTTAATGCTTACACTGACATAAGATTTTCAGAAATCTACAATAGTTCAAAAATGGTTAGTGGTTTTACTAGTATTCCTGTGCAACCAAACAAGGCAGTTGTCGGAAAGAACGCGTTTGCTCACGAGGCAGGTATCCATCAGCACGGAGTACTTAGCAAGCGCGAGGCATACGAGATTATGGATCCGAAATTCATTGGCAAAGAAACAGAATTGGTTATTGGCAAACACTCAGGCAAACATGCGGTAGAGAATTTTCTTAACTCAAAAGGATTCAATTTTAGCCAGGTTCAGGTTAATGAGATTCTCACAAAAGTAAAAGAACTAGCAGACAAACAAAAGAGAGTCTTTAATGAGGATATTCTTGCGATTGCCAATGAGGTCAGTGGAAACCTCAGTGAAGAGGAACAGATAATTAAGTTGGAGGAATTTGTTGTTAACACTGGCAACAAAACAGAGGCTAACTCAAACATTAAGCTAATCTTTGATGGAAAGAAAGTAACAGGCTCCGGCAAAGGAGTCGGACCAGTTGATGCTGTCTCGAAAGCAATCCAGTCAGCTGTCGGTAACTTTTGCCTGAAAGAATATAACCTCAAGGCAATTACTGGCGGCACTGATGCTCTTGCTGATGTGTTAGTAGTTATTGAGTATAACAAGAAACAGTTCTCTGCAGAAGCAGTTGATGAGGATGTAGTTATGGCATCAACAAAGGCAATAATTAAAGCACTTAATCTTGCATTTATTTCTGATAGGAGGCCGGAAAAATGAATGGAGCTCAAGCAATTCTCAAAACACTCAAAGAAGAAAAAGTCAAGCACAGTTTTGGTGTTACAGGTGGATCAGTGATTCCTCTATTTGACGAATATTACAAAGATAATCACGGAATAAGACACATAATGAATCGGCATGAACAGGGAGCAGCACACGCTGCAGAAGGTTATGCAAGGGCATGCGGAAAACCAGGAGTATGCATCGCTACATCAGGTCCAGGAGCAACAAATCTTGTAACCGGAATAATGGATGCTTATATGGATTCCACCCCCATAATTGCTTTCGGCGGACAGGTTCCCACTTCTCTCATCGGCAATGATGCTTTCCAGGAATCAGATATGATTGGAATAACAATGCCAATTACTAAACACAATTTCCAAATCCGAAGTCCTGATAAAATCAGGTCGACAATAAAAAAGGCATTTATGCTTGCAACAACAGGAAGACCAGGTCCTATTTATATTGACCTTCCTAAAGACGCACAGGTAAAAGAAGTTAAGAACGAGGACAAGAACTTTACTATTGAAGGTTATAAACCTAAAACAACAGGACACCCTATGCAGATAAAAAAAGCTGCTGAAATGATTCTTAATGCTGAAAGGCCACTCATTCTTGTTGGCGGGGGAGTAATTCTCGCGAATGCTGCGCAGGAAGTTACTGAGTTTGCAAAAACATTTAACATTCCTGTAATAACAACTCTCATGGGTAAATCTGCTTTCCCTGAAACAAATCCGCTTAGCTTGGGAATGATTGGCATGCACGGCAAAAAAGTGGCTAATTATGCTATAGTAAATGCAGATGTTGTTCTTAATATCGGGTGCAGGTTCAGCGACAGAATTACTGGCGACCTGCAGACTTTCCTTGAGAATAGCAAGTTGATTCACATAGATGTGGATTCAGCAGAAATAGGCAAGAATGTTAAAGCAGACGTGCCTATTGTCGGTGACGCAAAAATAATTATGGTGGATATATTAAAGGTCTCGAAGAAAGTCGCGAGAAACAAAAAGACTGCATGGGCAGAAAAAATGAAGGCGCTTGCAAAAGACTGTGACTGCACAATAAACATTGATTCAACACCTATTGATCCAAGACGGCTCATTCACGAAATAAACAAGGCCATGAGTGCTAATGACATCATTACAACAGGAGTCGGACAACATCAGATGTTTGCTGCCCACTTTCTTAAGCGAACAAAACCAAGGACCTTTATTACAAGCGGTGGTGCAGGTACAATGGGTTATGGTTTCCCCGCCTCTATCGGAGCAAAAATAGCTAAACCCGATGTTAATGTAATTAACATTGACGGCGACGGAAGCTTCAACATGGTTATTCAGGAACTTGGCACCTGCAAAGAGGAAAACATTAAGGTAACTCCAATCGTTTTCAATAACTCTTACTTGGGTATGGTTCGACAATGGCTTGAGCTCTTTTACGACAAGCGTTATTCTGCTGTCAACTTAGGAGGAACAGTAAAGTTTGCTAAGGTAGCAGAGGCTTATGGTTTATCAGGAATAGAGGTTTCAAAACCGTCAGAAATTGCTCCTGCGATAAATGAAGCACTTAAGAACGACGAGACAACTGTTATTGATGTGCACATTGCCTCAGAGTCAAACATTATTCCTATGTTTGCGGCAGGGGCGTCTGTCTCAGAAATGTTTGGTCCGTGTATATCAGAAAAATACTTCAGGGGGTCTTTGTAATGATAGCATCCAAAAAAAAATCCAAAACAAAAAGCAATCACATTGTCGGAATGTTGGTCAGGGACGAGCCAGGGGTTCTCACAAAAATTTCAGGTCTTTTTGCCAGGCGGGGTTTCAATATTGACACAATTATTGTCGGAAAAACAAACATTGACAATGTTTCTCATGTAGTGATTAGTCTTCATGCAAACAACGAGATTATTGAACAATTGGACAAACAGGTCTACAAGCTCGTTGATGTTATAAAACTGGCTGATTTTGATAAAGAAAGTTCTGTAGTCAGAGAACATTGTCTGATTAAAGTTGCTTCGACAGAAAAGACCAGGGAAGACATGGTTAACATATGTAAATTGCATAAAGCAAAGGTTCTGAATATTAATCACACTTCAATTATAATTGAAATTGTAGGCAAGCCAAAGAAAATAGATTCTTTCATAAGTATGATGTCAAAGTATGGGGTAAAAGAGTTAAGCAGGTCAGGAGTAAATGCCTTGCAAAGGGATTAAATTCTTTTTATCCCTTAATTATTTCATTACGCTTATGTTTATCGTCAATTGGAGGTAATAAAATGAAAATATACAGAGATGATGATGCAGATCTTGACTTAGTCAAGGCAAAAACTATTGCAGTAATTGGTTATGGTGCACAGGGAGAAGCACAGGCAAAATGCATGAAAGATTCAGGCTTAAATGTTATCCTGGGATTGAGGCCAGGCAAAAGCTGGGACAAAGCAAAAGAAGACGGCTTTGATGTTTTTGAGGTTTCTCAAGCAACAGAAAAAGCAGATATAATACATGTTCTGATTCCTGACGAGACACAGGCAGAAACCTATGCAGCACAGATAAAAGAAAAACTTGTTGCCGGAAAAACGCTTTCATTCTCACACGGTTTCAATATATGCTTTGAGTTCATTAAACCTGATTCAAATATTGATGTTATCATGGTTGCTCCGAAGAGCCCGGGAACAGAAGAAAGAAAAAGATATTTGGAGGGCTTTGGCGTACCCGGATTAGTTGCGGTACAGCAGGACGCTTCTGGAAAAGCAAAAGAAACAGCACTTGCAATGGCAAAAGCAATGGGCTTTACCCGAGCAGGGGTGTTGGAATGCACTTTCGGACAGGAAACTTATGAGGATCTTTTTGGAGAACAAGCTGTTCTCTGCGGAGGACTAAGCGAGCTCATTAAAGCAGGTTTCGAGACCCTTGTAGAAAGAGGTTATCCGCCGGAAATGGCTTACTTCGAGTGCCTTCACGAAATGAAACTCATAGTTGACCTTGTTTACGAGGGCGGCATGGACTACATGTGGAAGGTTGTTTCAAACACCGCTGAATATGGTGGCAGAACAAGAGGCCCAAGAATCATTGACGCGGGAGTCAAGGAAAGAATGAAAAAAGTTCTTGATGAAGTTGAATCCGGCGAGTTCGCAAAAGAATGGATTGAAGAATACAAGAATGGCCAGCCTAACTTGAACA
>CAZEVB010000011.1:0-2961 GCA_964515835.1 uncultured archaeon
TAAAAAAATTAAGATTAAGGACGGGCACACAACCTCTTAAAGAGCACTCTTTACGCGAGTTAAGCTTTGCCCGCCTTAGTTGGTTTTATATCTTGTGTATCAGATTTTCACCAATTAGCTAAACGAAATTGAATAATAAAACAATTGCGGTTAGGAATCCTAACCTGAAAAAAAGATATATGATTGAGCAGTAAGAGGGGAAGTAACAGGGTTTTATATAAACAAAGAATAACAAAACATTAGTATGAGAAAACTAAAGAGAGTTGGAATCACGGGCAGACTTTCAAACAAACTAGCTATCAGCGCGGCAAAGAAAGCCGTCAGGTTTTTTGAAAAGAAAAACATTGATTATGTTGTTGATGAGAACTTCCCGGCAGTGAAGAAGAACCTCAAAGAATTAAGTGAATTCGGAAGGACAGAGAAGCTTGACTGCATATTTGCTTTCGGAGGGGACGGGACTTTTTTAAGAACAATAAGGACTTTGCCAAGAGACATTCCTGTAGTCGGAGTTAATTGCGGAAAACTTGGTTTTTTGCTGGAAATGGATGCAAAGAATATTGTTAAAGAATTGTCAGTTATTTCTGAAGGAAATTATTATCTAGAGAAGAGAAGCAGACTATATGCGCGGGTTGACGGAAACAAACTGCCTTTTGCAATGAATGAAGTTGCTGTTGTACCGAAGTTATCCGGAAGACTAGTGAAATACTGCATTAACATTGATGACTGGTTCTCAAGAAAAGAAGGGAGCGATGGTTTGGTTGTTGCCACCCCGACAGGAAGCACAGGGCACAGCCTGAGTGCGGGGGGGCCGATAATTGTTGCCGATGCAAAGGTTTTTGTGGTTACTTCGATTAATCCGATTGACTGGAGCAACAGACCGCTGGTAATAAACGACAAGAGCACAGTAAAACTGGATGATTTTAAGAAAGGAAGACTAGAAGTGATTATTGACGGGCAGGAAAGATTTGACGCCGATAAAAAAATAGAGATTAAAAAAGGAAAATACATGACTCTCTTTAGGGTCAGAAGAGCATTAAACAAGCTAGTTAAATTCAGGTAACTTCCTTCCGAGTTGGCAAATTATCTTCTAAGAATTCTTTTCCACAATGATTTTTTTGGTTTAACTGGTTCTTTAGCTATTTTGAAACCTTGTCCTTTCAGCGCCTCAAGAGCAGAACGCCGATAGTTTACTGAATTCACGAGTTGTATTGCTCTTTCAGGAGGGAGTTTCATGGCTAAGGACACTTTTTTTACTGCATCATTAACACCAAGCCCTCTTCTTATTTCGTAAGTCACTCTCTTCATAGCTTCTGCAATTACTTTGTTTGAAGATTCTGCCATCCTAATCACCTTGGTTTTTTATGAGGAACTTTCTTTCTTGGATCCCATATTTTACTAAGATCAACTTTCGCCATGTTTGGTGGATTAATTTGTTTTCTTTCCCTGTGGAGTCTCTTTAATGCAACTATCTTAAATTCCATTCTGGCTTTTAGTTGCGTTTTGTCAGCGGCAGTTAATCTGAAATCTTTTGCGGCTGCTTCAAATGCTTTATTTGGAGAAGCACCTAAACTAACATACCTCTGAAGAGTAATCATTGCTTTATCAATAACTGTTTGTATTGGTTTCTTTTCAGCCACAGCATCACTAATATAATTATAGCACGAAACTATTTAATTACTCTGAAAGGGATTTAACAATTGCTTCTGCTGCCTCTAATCCTTGCTTTACTGCATTTGCAACTGTCTTAGGTCTGCTAATTAAATCACCGGCAGCATAAACTCCTTTCAGAGAAGTTTCGTAATTGTCATTAACAAGAACTTTTCTGCCGTCTGTCTTGACTCCAGAATCATCGAAAACCTGCGGAGAGAAACTCTGGCCGACTGCGCAGACAACAGTGTCTGCTTCCAGTTCAATGAAAGTGCCCTTTCCTTTTACTGATCTTCTTCCCTCTGTTTCCTCACCTAACTCCATTTCTTCCAGCCTTACTTTTTCCAGTTTGTCCTTGCCAATGAACTCGACAGGATTTAAAAGGAGCAGGAACTTTACTCCTTCTTTCTCGGCTTCCGTGAATTCGGTGGCAATGACAGGCATTTCTTCCCTGCTTCTACGGTAAACAACTGTTACATCACTACCAAATTTCACTGCAACCCGCGCGGAATCCATTGCAGTGTTTCCCCCGCCAATAACAAGAACCTTTTTCCCAAGTTCGGGTTTTCTGTCTAAATTAAACTCTTTTAGCAAGAAATCCCACTGAATAACTCCTTCGAGAGTTTCTCCCTTGATTTCTAACTGCCTGCAGCCACCATAACCAGTTGCAAGAAGAACAGCATCATAATTCTTTTTCAGTGATTCGAGAGAAAGTTCTTTGAATAATTCTCCCTTAACAAACTTCACCCCGACTTCCCCTGCTTTAGTTACCTGCTCTTTTAAGTGCTTTTTAGGGAGCCTGAACTCAGGAATGCCAAAATATGGCAGTCCGCCAAAAACCTCTTCTTTCTCAAAGACAGTAACATCAAAGCCCTGCAGGGAGAGCCTTACTGCTGCATTATAGCCCGCAGGACCGGAACCGATTACAGCTATTTTCTTTCCATTTACCTTAACAGGAACCCCTTTTGTTTTCTCCTGCAAACCTAAGAAACGCTCTATTGCCTGAATCTGGATAGGTTTTCCTGCCTTGTTCAGGATACAGTTTCCCTGACACTGGGCAGAAGCATCGCAGACATAGCCGCAGATTAAAGAAAAATAAGATGTATTATGTAGAAGTTCGAGTGCTTTTTCGTAATTTCCTTCGCGAAAATGTTTAATAAAATCTCTTGGAGTGTTTCCTGCAGGGCAGCCGTCTGCACAAAAAGGTTTCGGGCACTGCAAACAGCGGTCAGCTTCTTCTTTCAGAAAAGCAGAGTCTTCCTTATTATTCTCTTTCATTAATACAGAATAACTAGAAATTAATATATAATAAGT
>CAZEVB010000011.1:3061-12446 GCA_964515835.1 uncultured archaeon
CCTTATTATTCTCTTTCATTAATACAGAATAACTAGAAATTAATATATAATAAGTGCCGACAGCACATTATTTTGCTTGTATGGATTTATCTGATTTTTTTTGGGTATTCCGAACAAGGCATCCATTTTTAACTTTTTTCGGGTAAATTATGCTTATTGGTGAGCAACAAATAAATTTACCATTAAAGTATTTTTTGGAGGTATACCCATGACAAAGAAATATGTTTATTCATTTGGCGAAGCGGAAAACCCAAATAGCAAGGAAATGACTTTCCTGTTAGGGAACAAGGGAGCACAGTTAGCAGAGATGACTGCAATCGGATTGCCTGTGCCATCAGGATTTACTATTACAACTGAAGCATGTAACGAGTTCTATGATAATGAAAAGAACTGGTCAGAAGGACTTGAAGATCAGGTAAAAGAAAAACTAAAAGAACTGGAAGAGAAAATGGGAAAAACATTAGGCGATAATGATGACCCCTTATTTGTTTCTGTCAGAAGCGGTTCTTATGTAAGCATGCCTGGCATGATGGATACAGTACTTAACTTAGGAATGAATGACAAGAGTGTCGAAGGATTCGCAAAGAAAACCAATAACGCGAGAGCAGCATGGGACTCTTACAGGAGATTCATTAACATGTTCGGCGACGTTGTCATGGGCATAGAACACTCAAAGTTTGAGGAAGTTCTTTCAAACAAAAAAGAGACAAAGGGCGTGAAATATGACACAGAACTTAGTGCTGAAGACCTGAAAGATGTGGTTAAACAATACAAGAAAGTCGTCAGAGATGCAAAGGGAGAAGATTTCCCGCAGGACGCCTGGGAACAATTAATGATGTCAATAAACGCTGTGTTTAGCTCATGGAATGTTCCGCGAGCAGTTGCCTACAGAAGAATAAACAAATTAAGGGAAGATGCGGGTACTGGAGTAAATGTACAGGCAATGGTTTTCGGCAACATGGGTGAAGACTCAGGAACAGGAGTTTCTTTCACAAGAAACCCGGCAAATGGAAATAAAGAGCATTACGGCGAGTTCTTAATTAATGCACAGGGAGAAGATGTTGTTGCGGGAATAAGGACACCTGAGCCAATTGACGCACTCAAAAACTATTTACCTGAAGCATATGAAGAACTGCTCAAGATTTATGATACGCTTGAGAACCATTACAAGGAAATGCAGGACTTCGAATTCACTATTGAAAAGAACCATTTGTACCTCCTGCAGACAAGGAAAGGAAAAAGAACTATTCATGCATCAGTAAAGATTGCTGTTGACATGTTCAAAGAAGGATTAATAACAAAAGAAGAGGCTGTTTTGAGTGTAGACCCAAATCAATTAAACCAGCTCCTTCACAAACAGCTTGACGAAGTAGCAAAGAAAGAAAGTATTGCTATTGCCAAGGGCCTTGCAGCTTCACCAGGAGCGGCTGTCGGAAAAGTGGTTTTCACTGCAGAGAAAGCAAAGAACATGGTAGAAAAAAACCCTAAAGAGAAGCTTGTTCTTGTAAGGACAGAAACCTCGCCGGAAGACATTGAAGGAATGCATGCTTCACAGGGTTTCCTTACTGCAAGAGGCGGAATAACATCACATGCTGCTGTTGTTGCAAGAGGAATGGGAAAACCATGTGTTGCAGGCTGCGAAGATATACTTGTAAAAGAAAAAGAAGGATATTTTGAGATTTCCGGAAAAGAAATAAAAATAAAGGAAGGAGACTCAATCAGCATTGACGGAGGGACAGGAGAAATCTTTGAAGGAAAGATTCCTTTAGTTGAACCGCAGATGAAAGGAGAGTTCGGCGAACTAATGAGTTGGGCTGATTCATTCAAGAAACTCGGAGTAAGAACAAATGCAGATACTCCGCATGACTCAAAAGTAGCAAGAGATTTCGGTGCTGAAGGAATAGGTTTGTGCAGGACAGAGCACATGTTCTTTGAAGGAGACAGAATCAAGGCAATGAGGGAAATGATTCTTGCCACAAACACGGAAGGACGGAGAACAGCACTAGCCAAACTCCTGCCATTCCAGAAACAGGACTTCTTAGGGCTCTTTGAGGCAATGAATGGATTAGATGTAACAATCAGGCTGCTTGACCCACCATTACACGAGTTCCTGCCAAGAGAAGACAAGGAAATAAATGAACTTGCAAAAGAAATGGGTTTGACCTCAGAAAAAATCAAGGAAACAATTGAGTCGCTCCACGAATTCAACCCTATGTTAGGATTCAGAGGATGCAGGCTTGCAATTGTTTATCCTGAAATAGCCGAGATGCAAGTAGAAGCAATCATTGAAGCTGCAATTGAAGCAAAGAAAAAAGGAATAAACGCAAAACCAGAGATTATGGTTCCTGTTCTCGGACATGTCAATGAAATGAAAATCATGAGAACGCTAATAGACAAGAAAGCAAAAGAAGTCCTGAAGAAAGCAGGAGAAGACATCAGCTACAAGGTAGGGGTAATGATGGAGTTACCTAGAGCATGCATAACCGCAGATAAGATAGCTGAGTATGCCGAATTCTTCTCTTTTGGAACCAATGACCTGACACAGACATGCTTTGGTTACTCAAGGGACGACGCAGGAAAGTTCATCAAACTCTATGTTGACCAGAAAATCCTTGAGGACGACCCATTCGAAACAATAGATATAGACGGGGTCGGAGAACTCATCAAAATGACTGTAGAGAAAGGCAGAAGCACAAAAAAGGACCTTAAAATAGGAATCTGTGGAGAACAGGGCGGAGAAGGAAAGAGTGTAGAATTCTGCCACAAGGCAGGATTAAGCTATGTCAGCTGTTCACCATTCAGAGTACCAATAGCAAGGTTAGCTGCTGCACACGCAGTCCTCAAAGAAAAGAAAAAATAATTACAGAATTACATAAGAGGAAGTGTGCCACTTCCTCTATTCTATTTCTTTTTTGTTTTATGATTATAGGAACTCCAGTAGTTCCGTTAATGCTAAACTTTAGTGATAAATATGTCTCAGATAATGTTACTTCTAATTAATTCTAATGCCGAGAATTAAGCAAAAACAGACAGGAGTCCCGCGATGGGGTTTATCAAGGAAGTAACAAGATTGAAGATAATTGTCTTTAATATGCCGAAGAGATCATTCTCCTGGTACTTTATTTTTCCGTCTGATAATGCCTCTAGGAAAACAGCGGGCTTGTCTTTTGCTTCAACTATCTTTGTAACAGTATCAATGTCTGTCTGCACAAACATCTGAGTATCACTGCGATTGCCTTTTTGAATGTCCACTATCTGCCCATTCTTTATTTCAACAAAAATAATGTAATCTTTCGAGTCTCCTTCAAGAGTAACAACAATCTTTTTGTTGTCAAACAACAGGATAACAAAATCAGGGAGTTCTTCAGATAAAAGCGCAGAATTCAACCCGTCACGATAAGAGCTGCAGTCAGATAGAAGTTTTCCTGATGAATCAAAGCAGTTAGAATAAGCAAATTCTGTTATTGCTTCAATAGATGTTTCCCCCGAATCGGGGAGTTCTACCGAATAAACAAAAGGAATGACAAAGAGGAACAACAAAAGAATTTTTTTCACAATGGCACCTAGATTGGCAGAGCTGGTGGAGAATCTCCGTCGTCGCCAAGATCATTGCCAGGTAAAGGAGGATTGCCTATTTCATCATCCCCTAAACCATTATCGGTATTGCCATTATCCTGATTAGTGATTGTGCATCCACTTAACATGAAGAAGCACAGCATTGCTATCAGGCAGATTATCAGTATTTTTTTCATTTTAGTTCACCTCTGGCAAGCCAGGCATTGGAATGTCTGGTTCGGTGGAAGCACCACCTAAAACACAGGCATTTGAGCTATATAATGCGATGCCCTCTCCCAAATAATCCTGCAGATTGCTGCTGTTCAGGAGGATATCCCAGTTCTTGTTAGCTGCATCATACCTATAAGCGGCTTTTAGAGTACAGCCGCTCTTTTCAACCAAGTCAGATATGTTTGTTCCCATTGCAGGAGTAACAGGAATAAAGTTCCATCCTACTCTTAAGACTCCTGCAGTATGAAGAGGAGCCTCTCTTTTGATTGATACTTTTGCGTTGCAGGCATTGCCCCTGTTGTAGAGCCAATAAGCATGACCTATCTTAGGCTCACTGATTTTCTCAAAGGTTGTTCCGTTGTAATGGAACAGGACAAAGGAGGATGCATCACAATTGTTTACTCCTATTGAATCAAGTTCTCCGGGATAACCAAACAGATTCCAGCCTGTCTTTATCTTGTACTCAAATTCTATTCCTGAGCTTTCTTCCTCTACTATGAAGACAGCTAATTCAGGAGTAAGATCAACTACTTTTATTGTGTAGTCCCCGACTTGTACTTCCTCTCCTGCCTGCAAGCTGAATGTCTTGAACGGCATTGGAGGAATATTGATTACTGTGTCAGTTTTTTCCGCATCACCGCTGTCAACAGCACTGCCAACAATAACTCCTTCTATTGCTTCTGTTTTAATGTTCTTTCCTGTTTCTGCCTGTTCGAAGAGATAGTTGCTTACACTGAACTCCACTTCAAGCACTTCTTCACACGCAGCAACACAATTCGAGAATGTTTGATCGCAGTCTATTTTTTCGCAGTATGCAAGAGAAGTTATTCCAAGCACATCTATGCGCATGTTTGCTTCTAGTACTCTTGCTGCCTGTTCTTCTGTCAGCTTGAATCTTTCTCCAACATGAACATTGATTACTCCCTGATTGTTCTTCTTTGTAACAACAAATGCAGCGAAGTTATCTGAGGCATCAAGTGCCTTTATTTTGAGACCGTAGAGATTGAGTTCCTCACCTACTCTCATAGAGTACTCTGCTAATTCTACGCTATCTGAATCGTAACTGTAATTGGTCTCATACATCTTCCATACTGATACCAAGAGTTTGTAGTCACATCCGCCACTTTCTGTTTCAGAGTCATCGTAGCATGCAACAGCAATTTCGTTTAGTCTTAGTGACACGTTTTCGTTGACTACTAGTGCTACTTGCGCTCTTTCCAACCTGAATTTTTCATCAAGTTTTACTTTCTTATATTCTGGAGGCATGGTGTGCTTCTCTACAATGAATACTGCTTCCTTAGCACCGAGGCTTAGCAGCCTTACAACATAATTGCCGAATACCTGCTTTTCGCCTTCTTTGATTGTGAAGCTTGTGCCTGTTACTCCGCAGTCCTCTGAATCATTTGTTTTATCGCAGTATTCTTTCGAAGTTATAGTGACTCTTGCATATGAACCACCAATACACTTGCTGATGTTTTCTTCAGTATAACTGTATGAATAAGTCGTTCCTGAGCCGCCACCTGAACTTCCAGAGGCTTCAGTAGGAGCTATTTCTGTTGTTGCAACATCTACACTAATTGACCTTACCTCCTTTATGGTGCCTGTATACTTGTTGTCAGCAGCAGTGTAAACAACTCCTGATTCTGTTTCTGCAGAACCGCATTTAGTGTGAACAATATCATTCAGCTTCATTTTGAAGACTATTGTCCCTTCATCATGAACATTTGCGGTTTGTCTTATCTTTAAGTCAAATTTGCTGTCTACCTTAACGTCTTTTGCTTCAGGGTCAATTATTATTGTGGCTTTATCCACAACCATTTTAAGACTCTCATTGTCACTGGCGATTCCGTGAACAGTGAATTTGTAGCCAAACCTTTCAACTGACTGGCCTTCAACAACATACACATATGGGTAGTTATAGACATCTACATCATCGCTGTCAACAGCAATTTCTGTTGAGATTGTTCCTGTAGCATCAACCATCATTTCTTCGCTCTTTGTTGATTGATAAACCTCATACTCTATTGGACTTTTTACTCTGAATTTTGCTATTTTTTGTGTAGTGCAACCATAATTCTCTCCCGTTGAATTGTCCACATCGGCAGCAGCAGAATAACAGATTTTCTGTTCTTCTATTCCTGCAAGAGTAACTTCCAGTCTTGTAGGAGAAACTATTGCGGTTTGCCTTAACTTTAAGATAAAATCTTCCCCTAATTTTACTGTTAAGTGAGGATTTGAGGTAGTTTCGCTGACCACAAACTGCGGTTTGCCGTTCCTCATGTCTTTGAATGTTACTGTGTAATTATTGCTTTTGTCTCCTATTATCTGACTATCACCCTGCCTTAATCTAAAGCTTTCTGCCCAGCCGTTTGCACTATAAGCACTTAGAACAGCATAAACTCCTGACGGGCATGGTGCTTTGATACAATAAATATCTTGTTCTATTAGTTCTTCGAGGGTTAATTTGAGTACAGTATCCCCGTCTTCCTGAACTGCTGCAGTCTGGGAAACATTTAACCCAAATAATTCATCCAGCTTAACAAAGATTACTCCCGGAATATTGTTTTTTGTAACTATGAATGATGCTGCCGAGTCACCAATAACAAGGTTCTCGAGGTTTACTCCGAAAATTATCTGGGATTCACCTTCACGGAGTTTTATCTGAGTTCCAGTAGACACATTACCAGAATGCTGTTCAACAGTAATCAAAGCAGTTATTGGTCTTCCTATTCTGCAGATATTTGTTGTATTATCACACTCTTCTTCGGTTGTTACAATCCTGTCAAGCCTGAAAACTATTTTTGTATCCTCGTGCTTAAGGATTGCTTTGTCCCCGACACCTAATTTGAATTCTTCGTTGAATTGTATTTCCCTGTCATTAGTGCCGCAGTCTCTTGGACAATTATAAGCATTCTCAGGATATTTGCAGTTGCCATCGTTATTACATATAGGTATTGAGTGTGCGCAGTCCTTTGGACAGGATTTCTCTGTTTCTGAACAAGGGCAGCCAGTTCCCTGACACACTATCTCATCACAAACTCCGTTACCGCACTTGTCAACACAACCTGACACTTCCTTGCAGTCTTTTGGGCAGTTGCATGAATTTTCCCATGACTCGCACCTTTCATTGCCACAGTTACTGCATACAAAGCTTCCGTCATTAGGGGCAATGCAGACACCGTTTTCCATAAACGAATTGCTTATTGCGTAAAGTCCATAACAGCATTCTTCTTCATTAAACAGGCTTCCTTTTTCACCTTCACCAATGCACTTGCCTGAAGCACAATCTTCTGGGCATGAAGTAGGGGTCTCTGAACAAGGACACCCTGTTCCCTGACACACTATCTCATCACAAACTCCGTTACCGCACTTATCTACACAGAGCGGTTCTTCCTCACATTTTCCGCTGTAATCAAGTGAAACACCAGCGCCCTGCATGAAACAACTATTTGAATAGGTTTTCCCATCACAACCACAAACAGGAGCATAAAGCTCAATACATACTTCGGGTTTCTCTAAACAATTTCCTGTTTCTGCTAAACAATTGTCAAGGTAACAGAACTCGTTACTTTCACAATCCCGGTCTGACCAACAAGAGTAATCTCTTTCACAATCCGCTGAACAATTATAGGTGCTTTCAATACTGTCATCACAGTAGTCATCTCCACATTTCGAGGTGCAGTAACCGGAGATGCCAACCAGACCAGAACTCAACGGCTTTATCAAGTCAAGTCCTTCACAACATTCAGGAGGATTTGCAATAACCGGAATCGACTCGCCCTGACTTTTACATTCACTAACACCAATACCTTCTTCTGCATAAACAAAAGAGGAGAAGAGAGCAGAAGCCAGCAATATAATTAAAACAACGTTAATTTTTTTCATTTTTATGACACCTCGCGGATTAAATCATACCCATTTAGGGTTAACTGATTTATATGTTTATCTCATTTAAATTCTTTACTTTTTATTAGGCAGGAAACTAAAAAACGAACTAATCAGAGAGTTGTTGTTTTATTTTTGATCCAAGCAGGTTCATGAATTCTTCAAGATTTTCTTTATCTATTCTGCATCCTGCAGCAATATTGTGTCCGCCGCCCTCAGACGCATCTGAGAATTCTGCACAAATTTCTTTCAACAGCTTGCCGAGGTTAAGGCCTTTACCAACCAAAAACTTTGTTCCGCGTGCACTAATCTTTAAGGAACCGTCTTCGTTGTTGGCTGCAGCAAAAATAGGCTTGTTCTCTGAAAGTATGTTTGAACCGTAAAGCATTCCTGCAATAATCCCGACAAGAGACTCTTTTACCTTAGAACCTGCATCAAAAAAGTAGAAGGTTTCAAATTCCTCAATCCCCTTATCTTTTATGTAGACAATGCCTTCTCTTAACTGCCGTCTGTGTTCTGAGAGAAGATTAATTGCTTTTGAATAATATTCGTCACGATCCCCCATGCAAACCTCTAGCGCTACTTCGCCCTTTCCGTGGCGACCGCACGAATTACAAAGCGTAGCAAATTCTTTTGCGTCCTTCAAAGGAGACTTTACCCGTTCTTTCAGTAAAGTGTAAACCTCTCCGATTAATTCCTTTATTTTCCATTCAGGAACCTTGTTCTCGTGCAGGTGAATAATCAGGGATGATGAGAGAAGCTTTTTTTCCTCTTTTGTGAGGTCGCTGTATGCTCTCCAGTGTTCATATTCATCTTTCAGAGAAATATTCAGTTCTGCCAGGAATTCCTTGCAGGCGTCCTCGTTTGCAGTTAATCCGGGCAGCATAGGGCTACTTGAGAAAGTCAGGAAATGCACTAAAGGACGGGAAATCCTGCCATAAATACGGATGTCTTTGTCAACTGACAGCAACCCCGCATCAACTGCATCCTGCATAATTTCCCGATTAATTCCTAACAAAGCACCGGAAAAGTCCTGCATGTCTCCAACAGCACCTACAATTGCTAAAGCGGATAAATCAATGTTTTTCTTGTTTAGTTGTTTTGCAAAAAGATAGCACATTCCTGCGCCACTAATCTCGTTTCCGCCATTTACCCCAAAAAAGAAGGGATTAATGTGCAGTGGTTCTTGTTTGGTGGTTGGCTGATGGTGATCTAAAATCAAGAAATGTGGAAAACTTTCTTTTATTATGTCTATTTGTCCGCTCCCAAAATCCGAGAAAATATATTCTTCTCCAATGCCCTTGATTTCTTCTATTGTTTCCTTGTAGAGTTGCTTAACTATCTTTATTTTGTATTTCTTGTTTTCCCTTTCGAGTGCCTTTGCCAAGATTGCTGCTGCGCATAAGCCGTCGGCATCATAATGAGAAATAATTGCAAAGTTATCCTTGCCCTTGACAAAAGAGACTGCTTCATCAAGTGCAGTCTCAAAAGCATTATTCATAGGCATACGAATAAGGAAGAAGAAAGAAATTATAAACGTCCCGTGTGTAGAGCACCATTGCATAGGGTGGGTACGCGTGCCATGCAGCGGCATGACCCTTCCAACTAGTTTGAGGTGAGATATGTAAGGCTTATTACTTTGTCGCACTTCTTTTCTAGTATGGGTTTAATTGACAGGGTAAAAAATTTCTTTGAAGAGAAAGAAGAAAAACCT
>CAZEVB010000012.1:0-2151 GCA_964515835.1 uncultured archaeon
ACTTCCAAACCATATTCTTTTCCCTGCATTCCTTCTTCAATGTGTTTAGCCAGTTCTGTTGTAACAGCAATGTTCTTTGCCAGTTCATCCTCAACTGTTTTTCCGGAATCATCAAAAAGGAATGATGCATCAATCGCAAAAGAAGTGTAACCTGCAACTATCTGCCCGTCAATAAGTTTCTTTATTTTTTCCATTTCCTCTTGATTGCCTTTTTTTAGGGTAATGTGATCTGCATGAAGAGCCCATATGTCAAAGCCTACTTCTTTGGCTGTTTCTCTTGTTAACCTGCTGTATTCTGCAGGAGTCATGCCTGTGTAGCCACCTTCTAGATTAGATTCGGATTTTGCTAATTCCATTATTACTGCAGCGTCAAGGTCCTTTGCTGCACGAAAAATTCCTTTAAGGAGTCCGACAGGAGTCCGCGTATTGCATGCCATGATGATTGCTTCATCATCCTTAAGCGCATTAAACATATAGTTGCTTGGAATTGGTTCATAATCACTCATTAGAGTTCACCTCTTTTTTGATAAATCGTTCTGCAAGTTCAACTGGCCCCCTACTCCCAATGTAGAAAGGAACCCTCTGAGAAATCTTTTCAGGAACTATTTCTCTAATTGATTTTGTTCCGTCCGAACCGACTCCGCCAGCCTCTTCTGCAATGAAAGTAAGCGGATTTGCTTCGAAAAGAAGCCTTAGTTTTCCCTCTGGTTTTTCTTTTAGACTCGGATACATAAAGACTCCCCCATAATGAAGAATCTGGTTAAAGTCTGCGGTTAAGGAACCAGAATAACGTAATTTGTATCCTTGTTTTTCGAGTTCTTTAACGTAAAGGAGATGCTCTTCAGGCCATTGTGAAGGCATGCCTCCAGGACTATAAATCTTGCCATCAGGAATCTTAATGCTTTCTTTTCTAAGGACAAACTCTCTATTGCAGAGAACAAACTCGTGTGCTCCCCAATCCTTATAAGCATAAGTCAGGGTAGTCAATGGACCATAAAGAACGAAGCAGGCGGCATCCATTCTCGCACCTTTCTCCATTACGTTTCCCTCGTTAAACATTCCTACAATAGTTCCGACTGCTAAATTGGTTTTGACGCAGCTGCTTCCGTCCAGAGGATCTATTGTTATTCCCCAGCTTCCTTTTGCTTTTGTTATTTCAGTAATTTCGCCCTGTTCTTCTGAAGCAACGTTTCTTACAATTCCGGATTCATCAAAAAGCTTCAGGAAAAGATTGTCTGCCCACTGATCCATCTCTATTTGTGTTTCGCCGTAACTGTTCTTGCATGTTGTTTTACCGCAATGACCAACAAATTCGGCTTGTAGTTTTTTTGCACCATCTGCGACTAAAAGAATGAGTTTTTTTACATCTGAATCTACGCCAACCAAATGCTCTTCAAGCTTCAAAGACCCACCCCCTGAATGATAAAGAAACATGGAAAGTCTTTAAATAAATGAGGGAATCATACAGAGTATGAACATATATGAAAATATGATTACACTGGAAAAAAACCCGAAAACACTATTTTAAACTGTATGTTCATTAAGAGATAGTATGAATGCCGATAATTTCCTGAAGAAGAATTCTGTTGAGATTGGACAGTTAATTGAACTAAAAAGCGACAAGAACTACAAAGGAAATGTAGTTAACACTAAAGACAATATTCTTGCATTGAAACTCTCTAATGGTTATAACATCGGCATTGATGTAAGTAAAATAAAATCAATAAAGAAACTCTCTCAAGTCAAGAAAGTCGGCAAGGCCGAGAAAAAGAAATTTGAGATTAAAAAAGGACTTCCTACGATTTCTATTCTACATACCGGGGGAACAATTGCCTCAAGAGTGGATTACAGGACAGGTGGTGTTGTCAGTGCATTTGATCCTGAGGATCTTGTAACAATGTTTCCTGAACTAGCGGAAATAGCGAATATCCAATCTGATTTAATTGCCAATATGTGGTCAGATGACCTAAGGTTTGACCATTTTGGAATTATTGCAAAAGCAATTGAGAAAGAAGTAAATGCAGGAAGTCAGGGAGCCATTATTGGTATGGGAACAGATAACCTTGCTGTAGCAGCCTGCGCAATGGCATTTGTCCTGGAAGAATTGCCAATACCAGTTATCTTTGTCGGTGCACAAAGGAGTTCTGACAG
>CAZEVB010000012.1:2251-12387 GCA_964515835.1 uncultured archaeon
ACAAGTTTGAGGAAAAAACAGGAATCTTAAAGATACACATTAACATGTTCCCTGAACAATTTGCTCTGTATAAAAAAGAGAAATATAAGGGTTTGGTAATTGAAGGAACTGGTTTAGGGCAGACTCCAGGACACGTGCCGACAGAGCATTGTAAAGTACACAAAAAGATTTTTGATGAAATCGAAGCACTGTCAAAAGACTGTGTTGTTGTAATGACCTCAGGCTGTATAAAAGGCAGAGTAAACATGAATGTTTATGACAAGGCAAGAGATTTGCAGGAACGAAGTGTCATTCCTGGGGAAGACATGTTCTCTGAAACCGCTTTTGTGAAGCTGGCTTGGTTGCTTAGCAATTACAAGAAAGAAAAAGTAAAAGAGCTTATCAGCAAGAACCTTCGCGGCGAAATCACTGAAAGGACTATCTGATTTTTGCTCCAAATATTGCGACCCTGTTTTTGCCTGCATTCTTTGCACGCGATAACGCATAATCAATTGCATTATAGAACTTATCAACAGTCAGATTTAGGTGACTACGAAAATCAACTTTAATTCTCTGGTTCCCTGTAACCCCCGCACTAAAACTAACTCCTTTCCATCTACTCCACGTTGTTTTTGGTGCAATCCCAAAAGTTCTTGGATTAGAAGTTTCAGCAAAAAGAGCCTTGTTGACTGCTTCAAGCCCCTCTTTAAGTTCTGCTTCAGGCAAAGGAACAAAAACCTTGAGTTCTTCCCCCCCAAACCTGCCAGCAAATCCTCCGTGCCTTTCAGCAAACTCTGTTACTATTCTTGTTGCTCTCTTAAGAACAGCATCACCCGCAGCATGACCATAACGCTTGTTAACAAAACCAAAATTATCAAGGTCAATCAAGGCCATTGAGAAAGATTGTTTTTTTCTTTGTGTTTTCATTTGCCTGAGCCTCTTGAAAAGGTTCTCGTTAAAGGCAGCGTCGCTGTCAATAACAGGAAATTTTCTGTCCCTCACAATAAGAGCATCTTTACGACGCCTGTTCACAGCAACTGTTTTCAGGGAAGACCAGTACTCGGATTTTATTGCAATAAATTCGGATTCTTTAATAACATTTTGTTCAAAGGCATGCTTGGCTGCATCATACTTTTGTTTCAAACCCCTCATTGCGCGGTCATCACGCTTGGATCTGACTAAAAAATCCCTTGGATTAGAAATATCCGGCCTTACACGCTGCTTGAATTTCTTTGGCTGCATATAATTAATATATGTTACAATTTGTATATAAATGTTCAAAATGCGTGTAATTGCCTTCAATGGAAGCCCAAGGAAAGGAAATACTGAATATATAGTCAAAAAGATAGTTGAAGGATTGGAAACAGAAACAAAAATCATTAACATCAAAGAACTTGGGTTAGAATTCTATGAAGAAGGAAAAGAAAACAGTTTAATGAACAAGCTCCTTGAAGAAATATTTGAAGCAGACCTAATTGTTTTAGCCAGCCCAACATACTTTAGCAATGTCTCCGGTTTAATGAAGAACTTTTTTGACTGGTTCAATGATGTTTGGCAAGACAAGAGGCTTGAGGGAAAGAAAGTTGTTACGATTGCAGTTGGTGCACGCACAAAGTCAGCTGAAATGTGTGCAGATACATTAAACGAGTTCGCAAGAATCTGCAGGATGCAGGTTATTGAGAGCTTTGTCTTTAAGGCAGAAGAACTGATAGACGCTGCAAACAACAAAGAGATTGAGAAAAAGTGTTTAGAGATAATTGAAAAGGTGAAAGAATGAATCTCGTCGATGAGAACAAGGAATGGGTAAAGAAAGATCAGGGTTATTGCAAGAAAATACTATTAAATGAAAAAGAGATTGGTGAAGAAGGCACTGCCTATCTGAGAGTAAGGTTTCCTGCCGGATTAAAGATTGGTCCGCATTACCACAAGAAACAAACAGAAATTCTTTATGTTACAAAAGGAAATGCAGTTTTAACAGTAAACAAAAAAGATTATTCTGCAGAACCAGGAAAATCATTTATCTTCAGGCATAAGGATTTGCACTTGATTGACAACAGCAAAAGCCAAGAGGAATTTGAAGTGATTATTTTTAAGGTTAATGAACCAAGAGAAAACGACTTTTTTGAGGCGAAAGAATGAATGTAGACAAATTTAAGGCAATCAGACTTATTTCCCCGAGATTAACAGGACTAATTTCAACTACTAACGAAGACGGAAGCGCGAATGCTTCTCCTTATTCATGGGTGTTTCCTTTTTCTTTCATGCCACCGCTCATAGCTGTCGGAGTAGGCAAAGGCGGAAAACACACTCAGAAAAACGCGGAAAGAGAAAAAGAATTTGTCATTAACCTCGTGCACAAAGAAATCGGGCAAAGAGCATGCAACCTTGAAAAGAGACACGGACCCAAACAACTGGAAGAAGTTGGTTTAACTGCATGCGACTCAAAAGAAATCAAGACAAAAGGAATTGCAGAGTCGAAGGCAAGAATTGAATGCAGGTATATCCGAACAATTGATGTTCCTGAAGGAGACCATGTCTTTGTTGTCGGAGAAATTGTTGCTGCTGAATGTGAAGCAATGGAAAACAGTCTTGTTGACCACGATAAGCTTGGCATACTGACACATGTTTCCGGTCCGGAATTCAGGGAAGTAGGCAGGAAAGTTCTTCTGGAAAGAGGAAAATAACTGGTTGGTTATGACTGAAGGAATCAGTTTTGAAATCGGTTCATTAAAGGACCTCCAAGAAATGAGAAAAACCCAAAGACTATTAGGTGCAGAAAAAGGTTTCGGTATGTATCTGCCCACGGAAACAAGAGTAATAGAGTCAAGAAGCAGGTTTATTATTATGTTATCTGGAATCAGGATTGTTGGCTTTGGGACACTAAGACAAATGCAAGAGAATATATGCGCAATAGAAAAAATCGGGGTATTAAAGGACTTTCGCAGAGACGAAGCAGGAAAAAAGCTCTTAAGAAAACTAGAGAATTTTGCATATCATGAATTCGGGTCGACCAAATTTGTTCTAAGCCCATCTTCATTAAAAAGAAAACAAGGCAAAATGAAACCAGCAGAACGCGTTAGGGAAAGATGGTTCAGAGCACAAGGATATGCCTCAAAAAACAATGAATGCAGAATGACCAAAATAAGAAGAAGATAAACACGCATACATGTAAATAAAAACGTTTTTCACGCTCAATATTAGTTGGTTTTATGGACGAGCATACACTTAAAGCAGGTTTAGAGATACACCAGCAATTAGACACCGGAAAATTATTCTGCAGGTGCCCGTCAATTCTCAAGGAAGGAGAAGCTGATTACGAAATAAAAAGAAAGATTCGTCTAACCGCCTCAGAGTTAGGGGAATTTGATCCCGCAGCAGTGGAAATGGCAGACAAGAAATACAGTTTTGTTTACAAGGGCTACAACGATGTCTGCTGCCTAGTTGAGAATGATGAGGAACCACCTCATGAATGTAACAATAAGGCACTGGAAGCATCAATAGAAGTCTCCGAACTAATCGGAGCGGAGATTCCTGATAAACTTTTTGTCATGAGAAAAACAGTTATTGACGGGAGCAATGTTTCCGGCTTCCAGAGAACAATGCTTGTTTCAACCGGCGGCAAGATAACTCTTAAAAGCGGAAAGGAAATTGGGATGTCCACTCTTGCTTTGGAAGAAGATGCTGCAAGACCGTTAAGCAAGGACGAAGAAAAAAGAGAAATTGTTTACAGTCTGGACAGACTTGGAATACCCTTGATTGAAATTGCAACAGATCCTGATCTTACAACCCCTGAAGAGATAAAGGAAGCAGCACTTGTTATCGGAGAATTGCTTAGGATAACTGGAAAAGCAAAAAGAGGTTTAGGAACGATAAGGCAGGACGTGAATATTTCTATTTCGGGTGGCACAAGAGTAGAAATCAAGGGAGTGCAGGAACTTAACAAGATTGATGAGTATGCGAGAAGAGAAGTGCAGAGACAAAGAGGATTAATTGAAATAAAAAAAATGTTAGATGAAAGAGAAACAGAAAAAGAAGATCTTGACTCTGAAGCAATTGAAGTCACAAAAGTCTTTGAAGAAACAAAATGCACTTTTGTCAAAAAAGGAATAGAGAAAGGACAAAAAGCATTCGCAAAAAAACTCCCTAAGTTCAAAGGAATTCTGGGAAAAGTAATTCAGCCGAACAGACGATTCGGAACAGAACTGGCTTCATACGTGAAAGCAAAAACAGGACTCAGAGGTCTTCTTCATAGCGACGAACTGCCTGCTTACGGAATAGAAGAAAAAGAGGTTGATTCGGTATATGAAGAACTTGACTGCAGAGAAAGAGACGGTTTTGTAATTGTCCTTGGTTCTGAAGAAAAATGTTTGAAGGCACTGGAAGCAATAACTGAAAGAGGAAAAACTGCTTTCGACAAAATTCCGGAAGAAACAAGGAATGCTCTTGAAGATGGGAACACCGAATACAGCAGGCCCCTGCCAGGAGCAGCGAGAATGTATCCCGAAACAGACATTAACCCTATAACAATTAACGAGAAATACCTTAGCGAGATAAAAAAGAATTTGCCGAAAAACACTGAAGAAAGACTGAAACTCTACACCAAAAAGTTCGGTTTAAGCGAGAAACTGGCAGACAAAATGAAACTCAGTAATTATGCGCGGTTCTTTGAAAAAGCAGTTGAGAAAGGATATGATGCAACTGCCCTCTCAGTTCTTCTGCTTGAAGGAATGACAGAAATAAAAAGAGAAGGAATTGATGTTTCCGCTGTTGACGAGGAATTCATTGAAGGAGTAATGGAAGCATACAAAAAAGGAGAAGTCAACAGAGATGTTCTGCTTGACTTCGTTAAAGAGTGCCTGAAAAGCAAAGAAAAACCAAGTGAAGTGATTAAGAAGTTTAAGAAAGAAGAAGTTGACATAAAAGAAATTGAAGACAGGGTTGACGAACTGATCGAGAAAAACAAGGAAACCATAAAAAGCAGGGGAAGCTTTGCTTTAGGCGCACTAATGGGAGATCTAATGAAAGAGTACAAAGGAAAGGTTTCCGGAAAAATCCTGGGAGAGGTACTAAAGAAAAAACTCTCAAAGGTGGCTAATTGAAAATAACTAATTATGAGATGCAGTTAATAGACAAGACATCCGGCTTTCTAGGAAAACCCGCAAAAAGACTCATGGCAAATGCAGGGAACACTATTTTCAGACAACTGAAAAAAGACTTCGCACTAAAAGGAAAAAGGATTGTTGTTGTCTGCGGTTCGGGCAACAACGGAGGAGACGGTCTTGAAGCAGTAAGACTTCTCCTTGAAAAAGGAAACTCTGCAAAAGCAGTCCTTGTAAATGGAAAGCCAAAAACCAAAGCAGCAGACGAAGTATACAGGAAACTAGTGAAGAAGTTTCCGGGTTCTGTTGGAGGTAAGTTCAGTGACATTGACGAGGCCGACTTAATAATTGACGCAGTTTTTGGGACTGGTTTTTCTGGTTCTGTAAAAGGAAAATACAAAGAAACAATAACCAAAATGAATAAAGCTAAAGGAAAGAAAGTAAGCATAGATATCCCGTCAGGATTTGACTGCAGCAGAAAAGATAACAAATTTTTTGTTAAAGCAGATGTTGTTTATTATTTACATGCAATCAAGAAAGGATCTGAAAGATTTTCTAAAAAGAAAATTCTCGGAATAGGAATTCCAAAAGAAGCAGAGAACATAGTTCTGCCATCACAAATAAAATTCGGGAAAAGAAAACCGACTTCACACAAACGAGATAACGGAGTCATTACTATTGTAGCAGGAAGTAGCACTTATCCCGGAGCGGCAATGCTGACTGCTAACGCGGCAAGAGCAGCCTTCAGAACAGGAACTGATCTTGTTATTGCTGCATGCCCGAAAAAAGTTGCCTGGCTGTTAAATCTGAAACAACCGGAAATCATCAGCAGGAAACTAAAAGGAAATTACCTTAGCAAAGAACATGAAAAAGAGATTCTTGAACTGATGAACAAATCTGACTGTGCTGTTATCGGGCCAGGAATAACAAGAAACAAGAGAACAACTGAAACAGTCCGTGAGCTGGTAAAGAAAAGTAAGGGAAAAATAGTCCTTGATGCGGATGCAATAAGAGCAGTCAAAGGAATGAAATTTAATGACAAAGTTTTGTTAACCCCGCATGCTACAGAGTTTGAGAATTGTTTTGGCAGAAAACTTCCTAATAATTACTCTAAGAAGCTGAAGCTAGTGAAAGAAACCGCAAGAAAACACAACTGTGTTATTCTTCTCAAAGGAGCACTCGACATTATTTCTGACGGGAAAAAAGCAGTGTTTAATGCAACAGGAAACTCAGGAATGACTTCCGGCGGAACAGGAGATGTTCTGGCGGGTTTATGCGGAGCATTCGCAGCAGAAAACACTCTTTATGACGCTGCTTGCTATGCTGCTTTTGTGAATGGTTACGCAGGAGATAACTTATTTAAGGAAAAAGCATATGGTTTAATAGCATCAGACTTGATTGACGAACTTCCTGTTGTAATAAGGAAACTAACAAAAGGGATAAAATGACAAAAATTTATGAAGAAAAAAGGCCGTGGGGAAAGTTCAATACATATGCTTTCAATGAAAAGTGCACTGTGAAGATTATTGAAGTAAAACCAAAACAGCGGCTGAGTTTACAGAACCACCAAAACAGGGAAGAAATGTGGATTGCGCTTGATGACTGCGCATATGTGCAGATAGGCAGCAGGATTATGAAACTGGCTAAAGGCAAGACCGCAAGAATAAAAAAGAAACAGAAGCACAGGTTAATTTCCAAAGGAAAAAAATTCAGGGTTCTTGAAATTTCTTACGGAAAGTTTGACGAGAACGACATCAAAAGATTTGAGGACATATACGGCAGGGAATAGGCTGATTCGATGCCTGCAAAACACATAATAAAAAACTTTTCAGGACTTGTAAAAGGAAAACTTGCAAGCGAAAGAAAACTGGTTCTTGAAATTGCAGAAGCCTCGCTAAAAGCAGTCATGCCAAGCTTTGTTATTCCAGAGAAAGTCAAACTGAATAAAGAAAAAATCAATGTGGCTGGAAAAAACTATTCCCTGAAAAAAATTGAAAATGTTTTGGTCATCGGTTTCGGGAAAGCCTCGGGAGAAATGGCAAGAAGCCTTTACAAGATTCTTGGAAAGAAAATAAACAAAGGGATTGTGGCGTCTCAGGAAAACAGCAAAGTCGGCAGTATAAAAATCATGAAAGCTGACCATCCATTAACAGGAGAGAAAACTATTAGTGTATCAAAACAGATTATGAAGCTTGCAGAAGAAGCAGACAAAAAAACAATTGTTTTTGTCCTTATCTCAGGCGGCGGCTCGGCAATGTTCGAACTGCCTGCAGAACGAATAAAGCTAACTGAATTAAGGAAATTAAATAATCTGCTTATAAAGAACTCTGTGAACATATGCGAGATTAATACTGTCAGGAAACACCTGTCAACAGTTAAGGGCGGATTATTAGCCAAAAAACTTTCTCCTGCAACAGTAATATCCTTAGTAATTTCTGATGTTCCGAGTAACAATCTTTCTTCAATCGCTTCAGGCCCAACTGCAATAGACAAAACAAGTTACAAGGACGCTGTAAAGATACTCAAGAAACACAAAATCTGGAGAACTGCTCCTGCTTCAGTTAGGAAACACTTGCTTGCAGGAATGAATGGCAAGGCAGAAGAAACAGCAAAGACAAAGAAAGAACTCGGCAAAGTTGAGAATTATATTATTGCGTCTGCAGAAAGCGCTGCGCATGAAGCAGTAAATAAAGCAAGAGAAATGAAAATCAAGGTTAAACTGGAGAAAAAGAAGATTAGTGGAGAAGCAAGGATTCAGGGACCAAAGTTTGTACACAGGAATAACCTGAGAAAAGGCATTGTGATTGCAACAGGAGAAACAACTGTAAATGTAAAGGGAAAAGGCAACGGAGGGAGAAACCAGGAGTTTGCTCTTGCCTCAGTCAAAGGCATTAAAGAGAAAACTGTTCTTCTGTGTCTTGCCAGCGACGGCAAAGACGGGGACAGTAATTACGCTGGTGCAATAATAGATTCTGAAACCAGAAAGAAAGCAGAAAAACTAAAGCTTGATCCGAATAAGTTCTTAAAACAGAATAATTCAACAGCGTTCTTTAAAAGAACAAGAAACGGAATAGTTACAGGAAACACAGAAACTAATGTTTCGGATGTGTTTTTTCTATATTGCGGTGAATAACCAATGAGAATCGGAATATTTCATTACCATTTAAAAAAAGCAGGAGTAAGAGATGAAATCCAGAATATTGCAAATGCTCTCGATGAAGAATTCGGGAGAGAACTAAAAGTACAGATATTTGCGGCAATAAAAAAATACGGCAAAGATAGTGTAAAAATTAAACTCAATAAAGCTAAGATAGAACACTTTGACTTGCCCGAATTAGCTTACTCTAAAATAAAATCAAAGTCAAAAGAATCTTTTCTGAAAACCGCGGAGAAAATTTGCGGCGCGATACTTTCAAAAATAAATTTGAAGGGATGCACAGAAGCAGAACCTTATGTTCTTTACCTCAATAATGTTTCTCTCGGCAAGAATCCGAAAGTAACTGCTGCCTTTGCTTTGCTTGCTAAAAAAACAGTTAAAATGAAGCTGCCTCTCATGATTATTAACCACGTACATGATTTTGCAGACGACAAACCTGCAATGATGAGGAAACTTACTTACTGTACGTCCCAAAAAGATGAAGAATTTTCACAAAAGATCATGTATCCAAAAACAAGGAACATGATTTACGCGGTTCTCTCAGAAAGAGACCTTAAGAGACTCTCAAAGAAAGGCATTCCGAAGAAAGACATATTTGTTTTCCCTAATGCGGTTGTTGAAAGGAAAACAAATCTTACTAAAAGACAGTTAAATAAAAAAATCACTAATTTCGCAAAAAGAAATTGTTTTTCTTACGATGAAAAGAAAAAAACTGTTCTTTATCCCGTGAAACCCATCAAAAGGAAGAACATTTATGAAGCATTATTGCTGCTAACCTTAATTAATCATATTCACGAAAACAAATATCAGCTGATAATAACATTAAAAGCGAATTCAAAGGCAGACAGATTTTATTCTGAAAGAATCGAAAACTTTGTAAAAAAAGAGAAGATGCCTGTATCCATGTATGTCGGTTCTTCTATACACTGTTCAATAGCCAACTTTTATGCAGTCAGCGATATGGCAATTACAACATCAACAAAGGAAGGTTTTGGATTTACCTTCCTCGAACCCTGGATTTACAACAAACCATTGTTCGGCAGAAAAATTCCCGAATTGTGCAAAGATTTTGAGAAAAACAGTGTTTCATTATATACTCTTTACAAAAAACTGGTTATCGGTAAAAAGAAAACTGATTTTCCGCGCTTAGAACTTAAAAAACAGGAAGCAGTAGTTAAGAAAGCACTTAATAGCAAAGAATATTGTAAAGAGATATTAAAGAATAATAAAATGTTCAGATTGTTCGGAAATAAAGAAAAGTTAAGTCAGGTTGTAAAGAAAAATAAAAAGGCAATTATAGAAAACTATAGTGCAAATAAAAAGGTAAAGAGTTTCCTGAATATAGTTGAGAAAACCAAGAAGAAAGCATTCTGAGTGATACTAATGAAACTTGAAGCGTATGTGGAAAAGATAGAGAAAACAAGAAGACTTAAGACTTACAAGGTAAAAAAAACGGGAAAAAAGACTGTTCTCACTAAAATAAAGGTAAAGGCAGTATTGTTTGATATTTACGGCACAGTTATTCTGACCCCGATGACTGACTGGGATTTTTATGACAAACACAACAGAGGAACTTTTGCAAAAGTAGCGAAAGAATTTGGCTTCGATAAGATTCTAAAGAAAGAAGGAAAGGACTGCGAAAAGTTCCTGAAGAAAAAATTCTTTTCACTTGTAGAAGAAATGCACAAGGAAGTAAAAAGAAAAAGAAAATCAATCCAACCGGAAATAAAAATGGAAGAGACATGGGAACAAATCATAAAGGAATTCATCGGAAAAGGTTACACTTATGACAAGAAGAAGTACGGGAACATTAAAGAGTTCTCACTAAAGGTATGCTTCTTTTTTGCTTTCTGTTTCCAGACAAGGAGTCAATACAAGGGAATCCTGAAGACCCTCAAACA
>CAZEVB010000013.1:0-7721 GCA_964515835.1 uncultured archaeon
TCTGCATTTCTTCTCTTCTTAAATCCAGGAACCTGTACTTTAGTCTTGTATCTTCCCCTGCAATTAGTTTTCCTGAAACCTCAATAGGCAGCGGCTGTTTTGCTTCATTAAGAATGTGCAGTTCTTCTGCTACCAACTCTATCTTGCCAGTGGTTATTTTTTCGTTTTCTGTGCCTTTCGGTCTTTCCGATACCTTTCCTTTGACAGCAATAACAAACTCTTTTCCCAGTTTTTGTGCTTTTTCGCTGGCTTCCTTATTTACATCTGGATTGAACACTACCTGCGTTAAGCCTTCTCTGTCGCGGATGTCAATAAAAACCAGACCGCCGTGGTCGCGCCTTCTGTGAACCCAACCATTCAGGGTTGCTTCTTTTCCAATCTGTTTTTCGTTAAGTTCTCCGCAGTTGTGTGTTCTCTTCAAGAAAACCGCCTCCGATTATTATGCAATCTATTTAATTCACTCGGGAAAAGTATTAATTAATAACCCTCGCTTCTTTTGAGGGAAAAAATCACAAATAAGCTAATATATGAGAATAAGTATTCTAAATATTGCTTCGGTTGTGAAAAAATGATGGTTGAGTTTTATGAGTACTTTATTTTCTCTTTCCTGACAATTATCGCGATAATTAATCCATTGACAAAAATCGCTATCTTTCCACCTTTATTAGCACAGTTTGACGATGAGAGAAAATCAAAGACAATAATATCCTCTGTTTTCCTTGCTTTTGGTATCCTGTTGGGGGCATCAATAATCGGTCAATATTTTCTTTCTTTCCTCAAGATAGATATTTTTTCTTTACAGATAACCGGCGGGATTGTGTTGTTCTATTTTGCCTTTAAGTTAATAACTGGTCTTGAGAAGAAACATGCACATGGACACACAAAAAAGGCACTTGAAGAAGAAGCAGAAGACATTATTTTTGCTCCGCTTACTTTCCCCCTCTTGGTCGGTCCTGGTTCTGCCGCAATTGGAATCATTCTTTATACCCAGGCTGCTTCACTGGCAGCAAAAGCAGGTTTTGTTGGTGCAATCATTGTGGTTTATATAATAAATTATCTTGCGATTGTTGATGCGGAAAAAGTAGAGAAAAGATTCGGGCATGCGGGAATGGAAGTAATGGGAAAAATCCTTGGTGTTCTTGTTGCTGCAATCGGAATACAGTTTGTTATCACAGGAATAAAAGCAGCATTCGATTTATTGCTCTGATTATGAACTGAACTCTAACAAATTCTTTTGTGCCTTCGATAATGGCTGTGCAGGAATTCCCAGTTTTCTTCTGATGTAACGCGCGAAATAATCCGCATGGCCATGATGAGTGAACACCATTTTAGGCCTTGACTCTTCTACATAATTTACTAGTTGTTTGAAGTCGGCGTGGTCACTCAACTCGAACTTCTTGTACTTGGAGAACCTCTGGCCGGTTGCCAGTGCAACAGAAACCTTTTTTCCGAGCTGGTGCGACAGGACAGTTAACAAAGAATCATTTACTAAGTGAGGCGGCATAATCAGGATGTCAGAATCATTAAAGTTGTGGCTGAGCAAAGTGTAGTCCCCGAGGTTTACTCCGCAGTCAGACAGTGCCCTGTTTTTTTCGTAAACCTTTTTGTAAGTCAGTGGAACAATGTCTAGGTATTCGTTACAGAACTTTGTCAGTTCCTGTGCTTTTCCGGTTGAATAACCGCCAAGAATAACAAATCTGTTTTTTGAGATTGCTTCATTAACCCAGTTGCGCATCTCTGAGTAAGTTTCTTCTCTTTCTGCAAAAGAATATTCTGGTTTTCCGTAAGTTGTTTCAATGAGAAGAAGGTCAGCACTTAATGGTTCAGCGGGTTTAGTAAGAATGTTTTCTTGTGTCTTAAAGTCTGAGGTAATGGCAACAGTGTTAGAGTTCTCTAATAGAATCTGCGAAGAACCACAAATATGGCCTGAGTTATGGAAAGACGCCTTAAAGCCGTTCAGGTCAAAGCTCTTTTTTTGTTGCACACAATTAACGTTCTCTTTGTCAAGGGCTGAGAGAAGAGCAGCACTTTCTTTAGTTAAAAAGTACTGATTGCTATTTGTTATTCTCGCGTGATCTGAATGAGAATGGGTTATCAGGACGTTTTTGTTCCGTATGCCGAAAGAATCAACGTAAACATCGTCTTCACAGCTGACCCTAATGCCGTGTTCACCAAAAATCTGCATAATAGTAGTAAAAGTTAAGAAATATATAGAAGTATGCCTTTTTGTTTAATGAAGTGATTTAATGGCTGAAGTTATTATTGCTGCAGAGAAACTAATTGAACTGCTTAACGAGATACAGGACAGAATCAGGGCAAAACCCTGGAAAAACATGAATATCCAGGGCATGATTTATAACCTGGCAGCCACAATCAATGAACTGGAAGAAGACATACAATTTTTAGACACTATTTCGAGGGAATACGAGGGAGAAGGCCTCTCAGACGCGCCAAGCCTCAAAGAAGTAAAAGAAAGTTGCCACGAACTCATTGTATTACTCAAACGAAACAAGGAACTAGAAGAAGGTAAGGTCAACAACTCTGTTTCTGAGGATATTTACGAACTCAAGAAAGCTGTTTCAGAGAAAGAGATTTACGGTTCACTTGAACAACAGTTACTAGACCTGATACTCAAAACGAGGTATGCTGTTGACAGAGTAAATATTTATGAAAAGAAAAGGAAACTAAAGCCTATTGAAGGAACAAGTGCAAGGAAAAATGTTTTAGATTTGCTTGAACACAAGGAAGACGAGTTAACAAGCCTAAAGAAAAAGTACGAAGAACTGAGAGTAAAAAGCCACATGGGTCTCATAGAAGAAACAAGCGTGGCAGACCTGGAAAAAGATTATTATAGCGCGGTCAAAAAAGAAGAGACAGAATTCAAACTTGTTCTCAACCAGCTGAATTCATTCGAAAAAGAAATAGAGGCATTTCAGATGAAATACCTCGGAATGAAGAACGCGCTAATGAGGCTAGAGGAACTAAATAACAGCCAGGAAGAAAAAGCAGCAGAAATCATAAAGTACCTGAAGAAAGAAAAAGACTATGCAAGAAAACTTGTTTTAGAAATAGAGAATGAGACAATAAGACTCAGGAGCGCTTACTCAAAAGAACTATTGTCGCTCGAAGAAGGAAAAGAAATCGCAAAGCATGAGGCTTACGAGAAATTCAAGCAGCAATTATTAAAATTCAGGAAAGAAAACGACGAGAAAATGCTTGTCATTAATGACCTGAGGAAAATCATTAAGTCAAAAGAAGACAAAATAAAATTACTCTCAAAAAAACTTTATGATTTCGAAAAAGAAAAGGCTGTTGGTGTGATAAAAGAAACAAAAAAGGCCCTTGACCTTGAGAAAAAGAAACACACAAAAGAAAAGACAGAAAAAAAGAGACCTCTGAAAAAAGAGAAGAAAGCAATTAAGAAACCAAAATCACTCAAAAGAAGAAAGAAGTAACTTATTCCCTGATTATGCCCTGTTTCTACGCTTGCGTTTTGATTCTGCAAAAAGATTTCTCTTCATTAGTTCTGAAGCATTTTTTCTTGTTTCGTCACAAAGGAAAGTTATATCCCTCTGAGTTCTTCCCTTGCGCTTTTCTTCCATAGTAATCGGACCTGCATCAAAACTTGTTCTCGCTATCGCAACACGCGGACTCTTAAGTTCAATGGCGTCGCCTGCAATAAAATGGTTCAATGCATGCTCTAAGCCATAACCTACGCGTTCCACTATTTTGCCGGTTTTTTTGTCTACTCCTGCAACATACCGTAGCCAGTTCCTGTTTTCGGCTTTCAGAAGAGGATTCAAAGCACTCATACGTATTGCCCGAATCCCGCTTAACCCTGAAGAAACAAAACCTTTTACTGTACCAATAACCATACCAACTTCTTTCTTCTGCAGATGTTTTAACATTTCTTTCACTTGTCTGCCTGAAACTGCTTTCAGATCGGCATCAAGCGTAAGCAGTACATCTGTTTTTCCCTGCAAATGTTTTGCACCAACATAGAAACCATAGCCTTTGCCATAATTTTCTCGAAGAGGAATTACTTTTACTCCTGCTTTTTCTGCAATCTCTCGCGTCCTATCTTTGCTGCCATCATCCACCACAACAACATCATGGACTATTCCCTGCACCTTAAGCTGAAGAACATCATGAAGAACTTTTCCTATGTGTGCTTCCTCGTTATAAGCAGGAATCAGTACTGAAACTCTTTCTGCCATAAAAAACTGTTGTTGACGAGATAATTAATACTATGGCAAACCCAAAACAAGCAAAACTTTCTCGGAAAACAAAAGAAAAATAACAAGAATGAATAATGGCTGGTGCAAGAGATAAATCTTCAGCGAGTTCCTGCCCGCAAAAGAAAGAAGCCTGACAAGAACCCCGCTTGTTTCAGGGAAACTGAATGCGCGCCTGTAAGACGGATAAAACCTCTTTCCGACGGCAATGCCAAAAAGAATGAAGGCAAACCAAGGCAGCAACGGAAAAAAGTCCACTGTGTAAAAACCCTGCGGAATAAAACCCAACCAAAGAAGCCACGGAAACGAGAAACGCAAACCATACAGGAACATTCCTGTTGCAAGAACAACAATGCCGATGAAGAGATTCTTGTTCATGTCGAGCTTGACAAAAAAATAGCCGAGAATAACAGACAAGCCGATAAAGTGGAGCACTCCAAACAAGATAAAGCCGGATTTCATAAAAAGCAAGGTCACAAGAGTAACCAGTATGCCTAACAGGAAAATGAAAGTTCCCCGCCTGAAGAACTTAAAGAAAGAAATATTTCCTTTTTGCTTTGCGCGCTCATAACTCAGGTGCAGGGAAATTCCTGCAGTGAAGACAAAGAGGACTGCAGTTATTCTTGCTAAAGAATGATTCAGGGACAAATCAAAGATGCTGAAGAAAGAAAGATCAGTGAGAAAATTTGAGACTAACATCAGGGCAATTGCAACGCCCCTTAATAGGTCTATCTCCATAAATCGGTTCTGTTTAGTGAGCATCAAAAACATTGCTCACAAAAACAATAAAAAGCAAGTTATTTTGGCTCTACACCAATAAGTTGTTTCACTATTCTTTTTCCTGCTTCTAAGACAAGTTTCTCATCAGTTAACTCGAAGTCATCAGACTTGATTTTCCTTATGTCTTTCATGAAAGTTTCGTCAGAACTGATTTCAAAGTCAATCAGTTTAGTTAAAACAACCTCTACCTGGTTAGAGTCCTCTCCATAGAAAAAACTAATGAAAATAAGGTCATAGTCATGCAAAGAAGAAACCTTTTTCGGGATATCAAGAACCGAATCCAGGACAAAGTCAGAGACATCCAAATTTGTTATCTTTGAAGCCAAATACTCCTTGATTTCAGAAATAATGTTTATCTCAGAATCGTTAGAAGAAACTAAAGCAACTCTCATTCCTCATCCCCCATTACCCAGAACCAGACAGAATAATCATCTTGACCTGGTTTAGTTAATTCCACAGAAACCTTAAAAGGCAGTTCTTCAGAAACATTAAGCACGACAGGAACTTCTTTTGTTTCGCCTGCGCTTAACACTAGCTGCTGTGAAAGAACCTCATCCTCATTAAGATACACTGAATAAGTGTACTCAAGATCAGATGCTTCCTGCGAATCCACGAAAAATGAGAAAGAAAGTTTTCCCTCTGAAAACATGTAATCGTCATTAAGATAAAGTTGTGTAAAGTTTTCCGAGGTCCTGTCAATGAAAAGAGAATAAGAAACAAAAATCAGGACAACAACAAAAACCGCGATAACCAGCAAGAGAATTGATTTTTCTTCCTGCGCATCAACAATATTGTTTTTCTTTACTTCCCGCGGCATAACTAAGACTCTGCGAAAGTATTTATATATCTTTTTAGTTACATTAAAGAAGGTGAAACATATTGTACGATAAATACGAAAGCACTTCAGACGATTTGGATTTTGAAGAGAAAACCCCTTTAGATCAGATAAAAGATGCTTCAGGACCTGTTATCGGAAAGATAATGGAAAACAAGAAAAAAATCATTGCTGCTATTGTTGTGCTCGTGGTTCTCTTTGTTGTTTACGATTTCTTTATCGGGAGTTACAGGAGTGTTTCAGTTAACATTACTGACACAGAAGGAAAATCAATTAACGCTACAGTCAAGTTGTTTGATGCTTCAGGAGAAGAAATAGAGAAATTCACGGGAAGCAAGGACCTCAGTCTGAAGATTGGCAGTTATTCTATTGAAGTCCGTGCCTCTGGTTATACTGCCAAAAAAGAAACTTATTCCGTTGATGATGCCAGAACAATTACAATCGAACTTGAAGACGACATGGATGTAAAGATTGAAGGAACTTTTCCTGACCAGGTAGTCAACGGAGAAACAATTGAGGTTCCGGTAACCCTGACAAACAATGGAACCGAAGCAGAAGAAGTTAGCTTAGAGTTTGATAATTTCGGTAATGACATAGATCCGAGTTATTCCCCGGAATTAATTGTTATAGGTCCAAATCAGACACTGCCAATAATAGTCACTCTTGAGATAAACAAAAGAGCAGGTGCAGGAGAAATAAAAGGAAAAGTAAGAGTAAGGTTAACAAAAGAATCTGTTTCTGCTTCATTCGAGATAATCGAGTTCTCTGAATCAAAAGTAGACATAGACAAAAGCAAAATCACTGAAACACTTAATGCTTCAGAAGTAGAAAAAACTGTTTTCAAGATAAAGAACGATAATGCGGTTGAACTCAGAAATGTTGAGATTGTTATTGACATAACAAACGCTAATTACGTCGAAAAAGAAAAAGCACTCACATGGTTTAGTGTTTCGCCTCCAGGATACTTTACTATTCCTGCAAAAGAAGGCAGTACAAAAGGAGAAACATCAGCAGAAATAGTTATTGCACCAAAAGCAATTGACCTGGATATTCCTGCAGAAGCAAAAGAAGCAACCATAAGCGGAAACGTCATTGTGAGGAGCACATACATGGAAAAAACAATCAGGTTTGATTACACCATAAACAAATCAGAAATAGAAATTTCTATCGAAAAAATGGATGACGAGTACACTGCACAGTACGATGATGTCAGACTGAAGTACACTGCCAATGACGAAATAGAATTCAAGAACGATGGAGATGTAAGTTTAAAGAGGATTGAAGTCAGAGAATTCCAGTGCAAGGACAACATTAATGAAAAATACCAGAAAACAGAAGACATCGGCGTTCTTACGGATTACTGGGAAGAAATAAGGCCAACAGAAAAAAAGACAACCAAACTAGCAATTGCTTTAAGTTCTGTTCACGCAGCAGACAAAACATTTTTCTGCAAAATGATTGTGAGCCACGACAACCCGTTCTTTGTTCCTGGTGAAGGACTGGACGATGTTATCTTCACGGAAAAAGAATTCATAGTTATTACTGCAAGATAAATAAAAAGCCGCAGGAAGAAATAAGAAGAGCCAGAGGAGAGATTTGAACTCTCGATCTGCGCTTTGCCCGAAAAACTATTTTTCTTAACCTTTTCCTAAAAGGTTTATTGCGAAGCATCTTTTTCGCAAATATTTTACGAGAGCGCTGCATTACCACTATGCTACCCTGGCAGGAAAACTACTAGTTAGGCGCTAAATAAGCACTGCAAACACGCCATTTTAATTCTTTTGCTCATTAAATTTTTGTATGGTAAAGAAAGATGACTTCTCTGAAAAACTGACTACCTACCTTAGCGACAAAGGTTATGTTTATGGTCC
>CAZEVB010000013.1:7821-11660 GCA_964515835.1 uncultured archaeon
TGATTGAAGAAATGGAAGGAATACAGGCAGACCATTTTTCTGACGAAAAACTATTGAAAGTTATTAAAGAAAAGAATATTAAAAGTCCAAGCGGAAAGAACCTGGCACTTAAAATTGAAAGACACAGCCTAATGATGCAGACAAAAGTTGGGACAAACATAGAGGCATACAACAGACCGGAAACAGCAACAACAACATATCTGCCATTCAAGAACTACATGAACTTTTTCAGGGACAAACTGCCATTCGGAGTCTTCCAGATTGGCAAGGCATTCAGGAACGAGATTTCTCCAAGACAGCACATCCTGAGGGGAAGGGAATTTACGCAGGCAGAAAGCCAGACAATGCTTTTCAAAAACATGAAAGACGAGTGGCCTAAGTTTGAGGAAACAAAAAAAGAGAAGCTTCCTTTCTGGACAGAAGAAATGCAGAAAAAAGAAGAAAAGCCAAAAGAACTGTCCTTGGAAGAAGCAATGAAAAACGAGGTACTCAAAAACAAGGCATATGCTTGGCACTTATGGTTATCCTACAAAATGTTCAGGGACTTCGGGATACCAAAAGAAAACATCAGAATGAGACAGCACCATTCAGACGAGAAAGCATTCTATTCAGATGACACCTGGGATCTCGAGGTTAAACTAAGGAGCTTTGGCTGGACCGAAGTATGCGGAATTTCAGACAGAACAGATTATGATTTGAGCCAGCACTCAAAAGCAAGCAACGAGAAGCTGGTTGCAAGAACCGCGGAAGGAAAAGAAGAAACCCCTCATGTCATCGAGATTGCATTCGGTGTTGACAGACCGTTCTTTTCTCTACTTGATATGGTTTACGATGAAAGAGAAGACGAGAAAAGAACCCTGCTGAGGTTACCTGCAGAAATGGCGCCAATACAGGTCGGGATTTATCCGCTTGTAAAGAAAGACGGTTTAGCCGAAAAAGCAATGGAAATACACAAAGAACTGTCAAAAAACTTCCTTTGTGTTTATGATGCCTCAGGCAGTATCGGAAGACGCTATTCAAGAGCCGATTCAGCAGGAACACCCTTCGGAATTACAATTGATTATGACACAATGAAAGACAATACAGTTACACTTAGAGAAAGGGACTCAATGAAACAAGATCGGGTTAAGATAACCAGCCTTTCAAAAATGATTGAAGAAAAAATAGAGAACTCTTCAACGGGTGATTGAATGAATAAAGCTGCAGATCTAAGAAGAAAACTAATGGCAAAAACAAGGAAAGATGTTCAGGAAAAATTCTCCGGAGATGAATCGCATTTAGTCAAGGCAGTCGGCCTAATACAGACGCTGGATGAAATCTCAAACATAATGTTCGAACAGGTAAGAGAATGGTATGCACTTTATTTTCCGGAACTTGAAAGAAAAGTCAAGGATCCTGAAGCTTACCTGAGATTGGTTTACGAACTAACAGAAAAAGAGAACTTTACACAAAAAAAAGTCAGTGAGTTTTACAAGAACGAGAAAGTTGCTGCCGAGCTCGAAACACTGGCAAAGAACGGTGTTGGTGCAGAAGCAAGCAAAGAAACAATCGCAGAAATAAAGTTATTATCATTAAACAGTTTAAACCTCAAAGAAGAAAGAAAATTCTTAAGCAATTACGCGGAGAACATTGCAAAAAAAATCATGCCGAACTTTTCAGTTATTGCCGGCGGAGTACTGGCAGGAAAAATGCTTGCAAAAGCAGGTTCCCTAAAGAAACTCTCGATGATGCCTGCATCAACAATACAAATTCTTGGTGCAGACAAAGCAATCTTTGCACACATCAAAAGCGGGGCAAAAAGCCCGAAACATGGTTTGTTGTTCCAGCACCCAATAGTCAGCTCAGTACCAAAGAAACTCAAGGGAAAAGCCGCAAAACTCGTTGCAGCAAAACTCACTATCGCGGTAAAGGCAGACTACTTTTCAAAAGAAAATATTTCAGAGAAACTCAAACAAGATTTAGAGAAAAAGGTTAGTGCACTAAAGGGAACTAAATGAAAAAAATCAAAAAGATTTTCACTGGGGTCTACAAATTAGACAACTATTTGCTTACAAAAAACTCTGTGCCTGGAAAAAGGACTTACGGCGAAGAACTGATCAAAATTGATGATAATGAATACAGGGAATGGAATCCTTTCAGGAGTAAGCTGGCGGCGGGAATCAAAAACGGGTTAAAAGAAGTTCCAATCGAAGAAGGAAGCAAGATTCTTTACTTGGGAAGCGCGGAAGGAACAACTATTTCCCACATTAGCGACATCATCGGCAAAAAAGGACTTATCTTCGGAGTAGATATAAGTGCAAAAGTCATGCAAAAGTTTCTTTACATCTGCGAAACTCGCGAGAACATTGTTCCAATGATTGGCGATGCAGAACAACCACACTCTTACAGGAACAATCTGGCAGGATTCTCAATTGACCTTCTCTATCAGGATGTTTCACAGCGCAACCAGGCAGAAATATTCCTAAAGAATTCACGCATGTACCTCAAAAGGAATGGTTATGGTTTGCTTGCAATAAAAGCCCGTTCAATCAGTGCCAAAGAGAATACAAAAGATATAATAAGACAGGAAATCTCAAAGTTAAAGAAAGAATTTAAGGTTGTCCAAACACTTGACCTTAAACCATTTGACAAAGACCATGCACTTGTATTGTGCAAGAAAAAGTGATTACTTGAAAAAAGCAAAGGCATATGCCCCAAGCCACATAACCGGTTTTTTTGTTATTTACAGGAACGGCTCGACAGGAGCAGGCATAAACATAGAAGAAGGGGTAACAACAGAAGTAATTGCCGAGAAAAACAACAAAAACAAGATAGAGATAAAGATTAACGGCAAAAAGAAAAAAGCAAAAACCTCTGAAAGAGTAATCAAAGAATTCCTGAAGAAAACAAATAAAAAGTTTGAAGTAAAAGTTAATCACAAAACCAAAATGCCTCAAGGATACGGTCTTGGCACCAGCGGGGCATCTGCACTATCCCTGGCATTAGCACTAAACAAGGCACTCGGTCTAAGGTTGGCAAAAAAGAAGTGCGTTGAAATAGCAAAAAAAGCAGAAATTAAGGAAGGAACAGGCCTGGGAGATGTTATCGCAGAACAATTCCATGGCCTGATGCTGGGCAAAAAACCATATCCTTCCCAGAACGTTGAAATTGTTCACATAAAAGAAAGGCATGTTGTCATGGCATTCTTTGCACCAATAGACACAAAGAAAGTTATTACAAGCAAAAGGAAAAAAGAAAAAATAAACAAGTCCGGAAAGAAATGCATGGAAGAATTTTCTAAAAGAAAATCATTAGGCAACTTCATGAAACAATGCAAGCACTTCTCAAGAGATACTGGTTTACTGACAAAAAGACTGGAAAAAGTCATTCACAAGGTTCCTGTTGCCGGCATGGCAATGTTAGGAGAAACACTGTTTATTGTAACAAATAATCCTGCAAGAGCAAAAAAGATTCTGTTAAGGCACTGCAAAAAAGTTCAAATTAGCAGGATAGCTGAAAAAGGCGCGCATTTGATTTAGGCGGTTTTAATGAACATCCCAAAAAGCCATCCCCGATATTATTCCCTAATGACAAGACACCTGATTGAAGAAGGATACAAAAAAGGAATTACCCACATGCAGGGACTGATTGCACAGGGAAGAGGAGAAGCATTTGACTATCTTTTAGGAGAAAAAACAAGGAGCTTTGCAAAAAAAGCAATTAAAGCTTCTGCTGCACAACTACTCCTCGCCAAGAATCCAATTATTTCTGTTAACGGTAATGTTGCTGTACTATGCCCAAAAGAAATCGGAAAACTATGCAGAACAGTTAACGCAAAAGCAGAGGCAAACCTTTTTTAC
>CAZEVB010000014.1:0-4729 GCA_964515835.1 uncultured archaeon
TGGTGCAAACAAGATGTTATCCATTTGCCCCGGCTTTGGAAAGAAGTCAAAGTAAATGGCATAGTAAAGTGTAGTGTAAAAATAGAGAATTCATTCAATCACGACCTTTCCTTTTTTGATGCTCCATGTTAATTGTTGTTTCTTGCCATCTACTTTAAGGCCGAGCATGTCAATGGCAATGTCTCTTGGCACACTGGTTCTAAAGTAAATCTTGCCCTTGCTTTTGTGTAAGGTTATTGTTGAAGTTGCTTTCATAAAGTATAATTGTGAACAACTAAATATAAAAATAGTGGCGTGTTTTATAGCACACACACAATAAAGTGTCGCAACACAACACTAAAAGGTTTAATGCACGGCGGTCGCATACACCTATTGCGTAGAGTGGGTCCGCGCGCCATTCGTAGAATGACACTGACGACTCTAGCCTGTTTTGGATTGAACTTCATCTTAAAACCTGTGGGTTTTATGATGCACTTAAAGCTCTGTTTAAGTTGTTCGCAAAAGTTTCTAAACAATTGTCCTTGCCTTCAGTGCACCAGATATCCTTGCAATTGCTTTCCTATATGAAGCTTCCCGCGTGTTGCAGTTTTCTTTGTGGCATATCCCGTGCATGCTATTAAAAGCAACCTTCATTCTTTCTTCCAGTTTGTCCCTGACCTTCTCTTTGGTCCAGTAGTAACCCGAAGTATTCTGCACCCATTCAAAGTAACTGACAACAACTCCGCCTGCATTAGCGAGAATATCGGGGATTATGAAAGTGTCCTTTTCATAAAGTATTTTATCTGCCTTCGGAGTTAAAGGTCCGTTTGCAAGCTCAAGAATTATTTTTGCCTTTACTTCATTGGCATTTTTATCGGTTATCACTCCCTCAAGAGCAGAAGGAACCAGTATGTCGACATCCAGTTCAAGGAGTTCCGTGTTTGTTATTTCCTTTGACCCCTTAAACCCTTTAACTGATTTTGTCTTTGCTTTGTGCTCAAGAACCTCGTCAGCATGGAAACCGCCTTCATTGTATATTGCGCCTTGACTGTCGCTTACTGCAACTACATTGAAGCCGTTGTCCTCAAATATCTTTGCAGCGTTATAGCCTGCGTTCCCATAACCCTGAATAGCCACTGTCTTCCTTTTCGCAGGCACGCTCTGCAGCGCTTCTTTCAAGGCAAACCAGCCCCCAAGCGATGTTGCAGTGTCTCTTCCAAGAGAACCATTGAGTTCAACGGGTTTTCCCGTTATTACTCCTGGCGCATGATGACCCACTATTTTCTCGTACTCATCCATCATCCAAGCCATTATTTTTGGGGTTGTATTAACATCAGGTGCGGGAACATCTATTTCTGGGCCAATAAACCGTGATACTGCCCTTATGTATCCCCTACTAAGGTGTTCCAGTTCGTGACTTGAAAGAAGCTTAGGATTTACTGTTATGCCTCCTTTTCCGCCACCATACGGGAGCTCGACAACAGCACATTTCCAGGTCATCCACATGCTCAGTGCTTTTACTTCATCTATAGTAACATCCTGATGGAACCTTATGCCCCCCTTTGTGGGACCAAGCGCATGAGAATGCTGGCTCCTGTAACCTGTAAAAGTCTTTACACTACCGTCATCCATCGGTATCGGTATATTAACAGTTAAAACCTTTTCAGGTTCCTTAAGAATCTCAACAAAATCCTGTTCAAGACCTATTGCTTTTGCAGCAGCGCAAAACTGCTCCTGTGCCATTGTAAATGGATTTATTTTTGATTCCATGGTTTCACCTCTTTAAAGCTCTTTAATTATTTACTGCAGAAATACTATTAAATAAACCACTTCACCCAATAGCTATGGACTCGTAGCCTAGCCTGGATAGGGCGACACGCTTCGGACGTGTAGGTCGGGGGTTCGAATCCCTCCGAGTCCACTATGTTGTCGAGCAAAGCGAGACAGTATAACAGGAGGCTGACGGTCTTTTAGTCAAGCTTTTCGTAAAATGTTGTTTGGATTCCTCCTGACCATGCTCACGAGTGGAGAGCTGATGTGAGGAGTCTCGTTATCACTCGACTCCTCAGTAGGCTTTACAGGGAAAACGAAGACAGTGCCATGCAAAGCATGGCACCCAGATATCAACTGACTGCGGCAGTTGTAGGATAAGCCTTTTAAAAACTCTCTTACAGATAATAATTATACCCCTAGTAGCTAATTTTGGAGGTTTTTTTAATGAAGAAATGTATAAGTTGTAACAAAGAAGTTGGTAACAATTATGTTGAATTCAAGTGCCCGGGATGCAAAAAAACAAAAATGATTAGATGTGAGAACTGCAGAGCAACCTCTAAGTCATACAAGTGTGAGTGCGGCTTTGAAGGACCATAGGTGAAAAAATGGGCAAAACAATTGCACTGTTCAAGGTAAAGCCGGCTGAAGATATTGAACCAAAAGACTGCATTGAACAATTGAAAACCAGTAAAAAAGGAGAATTTGCTGATGCAAAAGAAGAGCCAATTGGTTTTGGCATTATCGTAGTTAAGGCTGCTTTCATTATTCCTGAAAAACAGGACGAGGCAGTGAATGAGTTAACTGAAGAACTCAATGCAATGAAAAAAGTAGAAGAAGCTGAGTTAGAGGGCTTAACCCTCTTATAACTCTTTTTCTTCACAAGTCACCTTTTTTATCCTTTTCAGACTAATTCTTATTGAATGATAAAGACAATTAAACTCGAGAACTGGAAAACACACTTGAAGAGCGAGTTTTCCTTTGACAAAGGAACTAATGTTATTGTCGGAGTAATGGGATCCGGAAAAACATCTATAATGGACGCTATTTGTTTTTCTTTATACGGAACTTTTCCGTCACTGAATGCAAGAAAGATTACTCTAGAGCAGACCATAATGCAGAAGCCGAACAAACAGGAGTACGCTAAACTGCAGCTGGTTTTTGATTACAATGACAGGACTTACAGGGTTGAAAGAACAATAAAAAAGAAAGGAGCCAGTGAAGCAGTTCTTTACGAAGAAGGAAAACTCATTAACGGCCCAAAATCAAAGGAAGTCAATGAAAAGATAGAGGAAATAACCGGAGTCAGTTACGAACTGTTCTCACTGGCTGTTTATTCTGAACAGAACGAAATTGACAGGTTCTTAAAACTAAATCCTTCCCAAAGGAAACAAAAGTTCGACGAATTACTTCAATTAGATAAGTATGAAGCTGCCCGCTCTAACGCGATATCTGTCTCCAACCAGTTAAAGAGATTATTAAAAGAAAGAGAAGCACGGTTAGAGGAAGCAAAAAAAGAGTTCTCTGAAAAAGAACTAGAGAACGCAAGAAAACGGGTAACAAAAATAGGGGAAGAAGCAAAAGAAAAACAAGGAAAAATAATTGTGCTTGAAAAGAGTGTTGAAGAGAAAAACAAGGAACTTGAAGAACTTGAATTGTTGTTAACAAAACTGCAGGAAGGAAGGAGAAAAATTTCTGTAACTGAAGAAAGAAACAGGATGCTCGAGAAAAGAAAACAGGAAGATGAAGTAGAGTTAAAGGAATTAAAGAGAAAGATTAATGTAGAAAAAGTTAAGGAAAGAATCAACAGGGCAAGAGAAGAATTCGGGAAAATCGAGAAGAACGGCAAGGCACTTAATGCAGAAGTATCAGAGGTTTCTAATAAGATTGGTGAGAGAAATGCACTCATTAAGCAGGCAGAAAAATCTTATGAAGGCTTAAAAAAAGCAGGAGCCAAATGCCCTTTGTGTACAAGGCCGCTGGACGAACACACAAAAAAAGAAATTGGGGAAGAAAATACAAAAATAATTGAGAAATGTAACGAAGAAAAAAAGAAGTTTTTGTATGAACAAGACAAGATAGAAGAAGAGCTTAATGAACTAAGAAAAAAGGCAAGAGAAAAGAACCATGAGATTGCTCTCTTGGAAAAAGAACTTGGGGAAGCAGAAGGAATAACTGAAAAAGAAAAGAAATTGAGGGAGTTAGAGCAGGAGATAAATAAAACAAAAGAAGAACTGGAAATAACAGAGAAAGAAGTTAGTGGGATTAAAGTTGACGAAAAAAAGATTTCTTCTTTGAGGGAGGAAGCTGCTGCTGCAAAAGAAAAAATCAATTCTGTTAAACAGAAAATCAATTCAGATAAACTGCTGACTGAAGAAATAAGCAAGGGAATAGAGTCGATGAAAAAGAAAAAGAAGGCTATTGAGGAGAATGCAAAATTTGTTGAGAGATCAGAAAAGAAACTGGAGAAAATGAAAATCTTTGCTAACGCTTTAATAGCCACTCAAACCGAATTGAGGGACCATTTAATTGAAGCAATTAACGAGGCAATGAATGATGTGTGGGACAGGATTTATCCTTACAAGGATTACACCAGCGCAAAGATAACAATAGAGAAAACCAATTACGAAGTTGTCGTTAAGGACAGACCAGGAAACTGGGTTAATGCAGAAGGCACACTTAGCGGAGGCGAAAGAAGCTCAGTGGCACTTACACTAAGGATTGCAATTGCTCTTGTTTTAACAAGGAACTTGGGCTGGTTAATACTTGATGAACCGACACATAATTTGGATAGTAATGCTGTTGCAGCACTAAGCGAGATGTTAAAAAATCATTTGCCTGAATTGGTTGAACAGGTATTCATTATAACACATGACAAACAAATGGAGCATGCAGCATCAGCTGATCTCTATTTGCTTGAAAGAGACAAAAGCAGGGACGAACCCACTCGAATAGCTAAGAACCAAGAATAAAACAGTGA
>CAZEVB010000014.1:4829-11391 GCA_964515835.1 uncultured archaeon
AAACGAATTCCTTGTTCTTTCTATAATCCTTTGAGAACGTATCTGGATAGAGATCAATGAGCTGTGAAGCCCGACTCTTAATGATTTTTGGTACTGCCTTTCCCATTTAAAACGCCTCTACTTTCTCTGATGTACCATCAGGAAACTCCCTAAGAACAGTCAGTGGAATTGTTTTCTCGATAAATTCTTTTTTTGCAAGATCCTGCATTGTCTTAGAGTCCTCCACTTTTGTGAGCGGGGGTGCCCCTAAAGATAGCTGTAGTGCTCTTGCACTAATCAGCCTAGTTACCTCAAATCGTGTAAACTTTTTCATATAAACCACAAAAATCGTATTTATTTGGGATATACTTAATTCCCTAGGCAAATCATTAAAAAGCTTCTTTTTCAGGGTGTTATCTTTAGTTCCGGGCACTTTAAACTCGATATTTTAGAGAATTCTCGTGAAATTGAAGCAATGTTTCGTCCTTTAGCATAGGCAAAAGTATTTCCCTTAAAGACTACTCTGGCGCCTTTTCTACTGCAGAAATCCCTGAAAGAAAACATTATTTCTCTCTGTTTTAAACCGAGTATATTGGAAAGCTCTGGAGAAAAATGTTTGCCGCCAATCAGGAGGTAATTAGGTAAACGGGAAACAATCCTGTTTAATGAAGAGTGATAGCTAACTAAAAAAAGATAGTCAATATCGGAGTAAATCTTGCTGTACTCCACAAGCCCATGCTTTAACGAATTCTTTTCCTGTAGAATTATTTGTTCTTTTAATTTAGCAAGTTTATTTTCAGTATTACGCAGCTCTTGTTTCAGGAAAGAATCTTTGTTTCTGCAGAACCAAACTGGTTTTGTTAATTGTCCTGTTTTTACAAGACCTTTAGCTTCAAGAGCTAGTGCGTCTGCAACAAGAATCTCGTGCTTTTGGTTCCTGAAGAACGGACCTGAAGGCATGACTGCTGAAAAGGATTCCTGCTTGTATCTCTCGCGTTCTTCCTTATTCGGGTTATTGTCATGGAAAGAATCTGCCCAAGATTCGCTTAATGATTCGAAGTATGTTCCGTCAGCAAGGAAACTGACTTCCACTAAACTGTTTGAAAGCAGGTTTTCTGATGCTGAGGATGTTGGTTTGCAGCAGTCACAATTAAGTGTTTCAAAACCCAAGTTGTGTTTTTCATCAACAAGCAAAGAGAGCCATACCAAAGAGAAATCTATTGCTTCTGCATCGTAGAAAGGAAGATTTCTCCCGGTACTGGTTTTTGATTTGGCTCTTAATACGGGTGGTGTGACAAAACAGTTCCTGAAAAACATGTTTTCAAGCAGTATCTCTGATTGTTCAAGAAACGTGCTGGGCACGATAGTCGGTTCAACACGCAAAATATTTGAGCAGATAATCCTCTCAAGGAAATTGTTAAACAGTTTTTTGTCTTCGTGTAAAAGCTCTTCTGCAATAACATCAAAGTTTTTGTTGAAATCATTTAACCTGATTTTTGGTGTTCTATCAAGCGCTTTCTTTTCAGGATGTTCTTTTTCCAAGGAAAAGCAGTCAAAGTAAGACCATTCTTTTGAAACCAAGAATTGTCGCTCCGGATTAATGAGCAGGTACGAAACAGCAGTAGCGCTTTTTAGATTAAATAAAATGTTGCGCAAGGAAGAGAATGTCCTCGCAGTTATTTTTGCAGTGTCTTTTTTTGTGAACGAAAGAGAGAACTTGTTTCCTGCAAACTCGCCGGCTAATTTAGCGAACTCTTTTTGGTTGAACATGCTTGTGTTCAGGTAAGCGAAAGGCATGAAAGGATAAGCAATTGTTCTCTTGCTGTCTTGTGAGGAGAACTCTGCAACTATCTTTGCTTTGTCTTCAAGATAGCTGACTCGGGTAAGCCAATGGCTACCATTATGCGTATCTATGTTTGGGAGCATATAGGGAAGAAGAGCTGGGCTTTATAAATGCCTTTTCAGACCTCTTTGCCGGTGCCAACTGCCCAGCCAGTTGATGTCTATGCCCCCTTGCGTAGGGGCAATCTGAGAGCCATTCGCGGAATAACACTATCTTCGTTTAAAATCAGTTCTGATAAGGTTTTATAGCCTTGGCTTCTTCTTTCTTTTCTCGCTTGCCTTTCATTTCCTTGACCTTGTCAGCTACAACTTCTTTTTCTTTTGGCTTGAGAATAGTGAACTTCGCGATAAACAATGAAAATAGGATACTCAGGATTATTCCTATGTAAATTATTTTTGCCACTATGTCAGAACCGATTATCCCCCGCTCTATTAGCAAAGGCGCTAGAGCTGCTGGAGCGATTCCTTTGGGGGCAATCAAACCAATAACAAATCTTTCTTTTAACGAGAACAGTGTTCCCTTCAGGATTATTGATGTGCTTAAGAAGCGTGCAAAGAAAAGCGCAGCAATTATTGCCAGGATTTCCCCTCTCCCAAAAAGAAGCTGGTCAAACCTGAATTCGGCTCCCAGGAAAATGAAGACAAACATAGTGAACATAAAGGCTAGTTCTTTGTTGAATTCTCCGAACCAACGTTTCTCAGGCATCTTTAAGGAAGTTAAAAGCAAACCGCAGACAGAAACAGCAACTACCCCAGAACCGTAAAACATTTGTGCGAGAGAAAAACTCCCCAAAGCCAGCATCAGACCGATTATTTCCTCGTGTTTCCCTTGCATGTGCTCAATTATTCTTTTCCCTAAGTAAGCAAAAGCAAAACCGATTATTATTCCGACTAAAACAAGCAGAACAAACTGGATTATTGGAACAAAAAATATGGCGCCAGGAATCATTGCTAAAGGATTGCTCACACTAATGAACTCAAGCAAAATTAAAGGCAGGATTATTGTGAATGGCTGGTTAAAAAGAGACTCTGCACTAAGAATCATTGCTATTTTTGATTGTTTTCCGCTAAGGCTTTCTGAGAGTGCTGCCGGGTCAGTTCCGCATAAGAGAACACCAAGGAAAGCTGCTGCAAGAATCGGTATTGGCAAAAGGATTGCGGTTGTCAGGGTAATTGTTAATGCGGTTATTAAGACACCGATTGTTGCTAACAACAGTATTTCCCGCGAATACTTTTGGAGTGCGTCAAAACGCAGGTAAAAGGCTGAAGTAAAAACAACCACTATTAAGGCAAGTGTCCTGACTAACTCCGGTAAAGGAGCCATTGACTGCATGTTCACCAAGTCATAAGTTGAGAGCACTGTTCCCAAGAGAATGAATACAACGATGTCTGGGAAGTTTATTTTGTCGCAAACCATTTTCGCAGCTATCCCGAGAAGCATTATTAGGGCCAGTTGCTCAAGAATCCCAAGCATATTAATAGAACAGGACTTGTATTAATAATTGTTGCAGCTAACCATATTCAGAAGCGATTAGTTCAGTTTCTTGAAGCATTCTTCAAGTTCTTTTGAAGATAATTCCTGACCCTGGTCAATGATAATACAGGATCTGTATTTCTTGAGTTTGGGGAGCCTGTCAAATAATTTCTGACATGCCCACGCTGGCTGTTGTTCTGACAAATAATAATCGGAGAGTTTCTTCAGTTTTTGTTCTGTTTTTCTTGATTTTCCGCAGTAAACAACACACAAATCAAAATTGCGTTTCTTTTCAAGGACAGGAAGAACTTCGTTTACTTTTAAAACAACAACAGTCTTGTTCTCCAAAAGTTTTTCGACACGCTTTTTGTTTAAGACCTTACCCTTCTTTGGCGATTTAATGATAATGTGTTTTTCTTCTCCGCAGATTTTCTCAAAGCTTGATGAAAGAAAACATTCATACATTTCTTTCTCAACCCTGCGGTCGATTTCGTCGATTATTATCGGGCACCAATAGTCCTTGAAGAGCGAATAATTTACTGCAAATCCTTCTCTGCCTGTTCTGTTTGTCGGACCATCAACAATAATCAGGGCATAGTAATCTGCAAGGTTTTTCTTGATAATGTCTTTGTTGTACCAAAAATATTTTTCGTACTCTTTTATCGGCGCATAAATATAATTCACTTTCTTGTTTTTGTTTAAGTATTTTTTGTCGTGTTCTATACTGTCAACCTTGTAAAGCAAAGAGAAGGCACCCGAACTTTTCCCACTCCCAAGTTCCAGTATCCTGCTACCTTTAGGAATATTCTTGAGAACCCATTCAAATACCTTGTAAGAGAGAACACACTTTTTCTTTCCTCTTTTTTGTTCAAGTTCAAGTTCTTTACAAAAATCAATGAACTCCTGTTTGTTGCCCATAATTCAAAACAGGTTGAATTTATTATAACCTTTTCTCAAATGAATCGGATTTTTGTTTGAAAAAGCTGTTTTCTGCCCAGTTTTTATAAACCTTGTGCAGGAGAATTGTTAGTAGTGGAAAAACAATGCAGTTAATAATAGCAGAAAAAGAAATCGCGGCACGGAGAATTGCTGAACTTCTTGCTGGAGAAAAAATACCAAAAGAGACCCTTGGCAATGCTCCATTATACAGATTCAAGAAAGACAATGAAGTAATTGTGTTCCCTTTGAGAGGACACATTGTTGATGTGGATTTTCCTTCTTTGTACTCAAGTTGGCTTGGTACTGATATAAAGAAACTGGTTGATGTTCAGCCAGATTACATTGAAAAAGAAAAGATTATTATCAATGCACTCAAAAAAGTTGCAAAGGAAGCTAACGAAATAATTATTGCAACAGATGCAGACAGAGAAGGAGAAGCCATAGGGGTAGAGGCGCTGGAAATAGTCAAGAAACAGAAGCCCAAAATTGGGGCAAAGAGAGCACTCTTTTCAGCAATAACTCAAAAAGAAATTGATGATGCCTTCTCAAACCTTGTTGAAGTTGATTATCACTTATCTGATTCCGCTAACAGCAGAAGAGAAATTGATCTTGTCTGGGGAGCAGCACTAACAAGGTTTCTGTCACTCATTTCAGGAAGGCTCGGAAAAGAGTTTCTTTCAGCAGGCCGGGTGCAGACCCCCGTATTAGCGATTATTGTTTCAAGAGAAAAAGAAAGACTGGCTTTTAAGCCACAGGATTACTGGCAAATAAGTGTCTTGTTTGAGAAAGACAAAAAGCAATTTGAAGCTAACCATAAAGAAGGAAACTTCTGGGAAAAAGAAAAGGCAGAAAAAACATTCTCAAAGAAAGCAGACCACGGAACGGTGTTAAAAGTAAAGAAGAAAGAAAAGATCTTGAAGAAACCTGTGCCATTTAATACAACCGAATTTCAGAGAGCTGCAACAGCAATTGGTTTTGGTGCTGCAGAAGCAATGAATGTAGCGGAATTTCTTTACCAGAGCGGTTACACCTCTTATCCAAGAACAGACAACCAGACTTATCCGGAAAGCATAGACCTAAAATATATCCTGAAAGAACTTGTAAAAAACAAGGATCTGGGAGAGGAAGCAAAACAGATACTTGCACAAAAAAAAATCGAGCCATCTAAAGGAAAGGTAAGCAAGGATCATCCGCCGATATATCCTGTTACCAGCTGCCCGAAAGAAAAAGTAACTCCAAAACAATGGAAAGTATACGAGTTAATCGCAAGGAGATTCTTTGCTACTCTTGCAGAAGACGCTGTCGTTAATGCAACCAATGTAGAGATTGATCTTAATGAAGAACTATACAGTGCAAACGGCCAGACAATAAAGAAGAAAGGCTGGAAAGAATATTATCCTTACTCAAAGATGGAAGAAAAAATACTTCCTGAACTAAAAGAAGGAGATAAAGTAAAGGTACTTGAACACGAATTACTGAAGAAAGAAACTACTCCTCCAACAAGATACAGTCAGGCGGGTTTAATCAAGAAAATGGATGACCTCGGAATAGGAACAAAAAGTACGAGAGCAGAAATAATACAGAAGCTCTATTACCGAAAATATATCAGTGGAGTAAAATCAATTGAACCGAACAAAATCGCTTTCGCAATAATTGACACTTTACAGAGAGATGCTTCGACAATAACAAAACATGAGATGACATCCGAACTAGAAAAAGAAATGGATGAGGTCGCACTCGGAAAAAAAGCAAAAGACACGGTTGTCGGGGATTCAAGAGAAATGCTAAAAAAAATAATTGACGAACTATCCTTAAAGAAGAAAGAGATTTCAGAGGACCTTAGGAAAGCAGCAAGAGCAGACTCTGTAATCGGTTCCTGTCTGAAGTGCGGTTCTGATTTAAGGATACTAACCTCAAAAAGAGGCAAGAGATTTGTTGCATGTGCAGGTTACCCTAAATGCATGAACACTTTTCCTCTGCCTCAGAAAGGCGGAATACTGGCAACTGACAAGAGCTGCGAGTTATGCAAAGAAGCCATGATAAAAGTTATAGGAAAGAGGTACAGGTTCGAGATGTGCATTAATCCTGATTGTGCAAGCAAGGAAGAATGGAAAAAGAAAAGGGAAGAGAAAGAGAAGAAGGAAGAAGAAAAGAATAAATCGGAAAAAGAAAATAAAAAACCAGAAAAAATCTGATAATTAGTTTTTCTTTTCCGCGAGTTTAATTACTTGTATTGCGATTACTGTTACCCATATACAATAAGCCAAAACAGTTATTTTTTGATGAATCGGTCTGAATGCCAATAATCCGCTAATGAGTTCTATTACC
>CAZEVB010000015.1:0-2893 GCA_964515835.1 uncultured archaeon
CCAATATCTTTCTTGCATTCAACATCACAGCCTTTGTTCAGGCATACTGCAGAACAACTGCCTTTATTTTCACAGCTATCAACAGTTGTTGCGTCTCTGTCGTCACAGTCAGAGTCTGCTGCACACACAATAGCCGAGCAACTGCTAAAGACAAGTGCTGCAGTGCTCTTTACCCCGATAAGGTAATACTCATTGCCCTTGGGCGTCTGCCACGAGTAAAGTTGTTCCTCTCCTGGCTCATCAACAGTTAAAGAAAACAATACAGACCTTTCTACAGAATATTCGAGAACGAGCTTTAGGGAGTGGCCTGAAGCAAGAGTATAAAGAGAAGAAAGTTCTGTAGAAATTAAGATAGGTTTCTTTGTTGGTTTTTCCCAAGAGGATTCTGTTATCAATGTGCTTTCTTCCTGAAAAAAATCATAAAGAACAAACCGTATCATGACATCATTGTTGTAAGGGATGTCCTTGAACCACAAGTGAATGTTTCCCTGTAAGACTTTTGTGGAAGGAAACTTTAGCGAGTACCACGAAACAATTTCCCCTGTCCCTTCACTAAGATTTTTGGTTATTGGTGTTTTGTGTGAACTGGCAGTCGGTGCACCAGTAGACATCAGGTAATTCATGTTGCCGTCAATATATGTTTGGGCATCATCCCCGCGCAGCCAGAACACGGTCTCCGCACTAAAAACTGTTGCAGGAATCAAAAAAACAAGGAACAGCACAAAGAAAGTTTTCAATATATTCATGGTATATTTATTCAGTTTTTGAGTTTAAAATGTATTCTATTAAGGAAAACAAACAGCAACTAAGCAAAGATTGTGTATTAATCATCTGTGAATTTTATTTCGGGAAATTTCTTTAGTTCTGCATAAACCTCTTCCTTTATTTCTCCGAGTTTTTCTCTGGTTTTTGCTTCCATTCTTACAATTAACTTTGCCTGAGTGTTTGATGCACGCATTAAAGCCCACCCGCCAGGGAACAATACTCTGGCACCATCAATATCTATTGTTTCGTATTTTTCCTTGAAAATCTTTTTTAGGGACTCCACAACAACAAACTTCTTTTTGTCAGAACAATCAAGCCTTATTTCAGGAGTAGAAAAATACTGTGGTGCTGTTGCAAGCATTTCTGAAATTGTTTCCTGTGAATTTGAAAGAATTCTTAGCAGGCGGGCGGCGGCATATAACGCATCATCAAAAGCAAAGTACTCGTCACCAAAATAAATATGCCCTGACATTTCTCCAGCCAGAAGCGCTCCTTCCTCATGCATCTTTGCCTCAATTAGGCTGTGCCCTGTTTTTGACAGGATTGGTTTTCCCCCATGTTTCTCTATTTCCTCCCAAAGCGCCTGGGAACACTTGACTTCCATCAGAATCTTTGCTCCTTGGTGTTTAGCAAGAACTTCTCTTGAAAACAGAATCATTAACTGGTCTCCCCAGACAATAGAACCTTTCTCATCAACAACACCAATTCTGTCGCCGTCTCCATCAATACCAATTCCCAGATCTGCTTTCTCTTCTTTTACCCTGGCAATAAGGTCCTGCAATGTTTCCGGAACCGTCGGATCGGGATGGTGATTGGGAAAAGTGCCGTCTGACTCACAATAAAGTTCAATAACCTCGCACCCCAAATCCTTTATGAGCTGAGGAGAAACAATTGAACCTGTGCCATTACCGCAGTCTAACACTACCTTGAGTTTTCTGGCTAACTTTACTTTATTACTAATGTTTTTCACGTAGTCACGAGTAAGATCCATTTTCTCTTCTTTTGACGAACCATCAACAAAGTCCTTTCTTTTGATAATCTTTAAAATTTCCTGTATGTCTGCCCCAAAAATACACCCTTTTCCGTGGGCAAGTTTTATTCCATTGAACTCCTTAGAATTATGGGAAGCCGTAATCATTATCCCCCCGTCAATCTTCAGGTGTTTGCGTGCAAAGTACATTACCGGGCTGGTACACAAGCCAAGATTAATGACTTTCACTCCTGAAGAAAGAAGGCCTTTTACAATGGCTTTTGAGTATGCTTCGCTGGTCAGCCTGTTGTCATAACCCAAAACAGCTTTCTTTACTCCTTTCTTATGCAGAAAACTTGCGTATGCCCTGCCAATAGCAAACATCAGCTCTTCATCCAGTTCCCTGTCCACAAGACCGCGGATGTCATACTCCCGAAAAATATTTTCATTAACTTCCAAAAAATCACCTTTTACGATAAAACCCTGCTGCTGTTTCAGGACTGACAGCATTAATCACGCACCCTGTTTCATACTCAAACCCGCCCCACGGAAAAAGACGCGGATTTATTTTAACGTGAAAATGCAGGAACTTTCCTTTAGGAGCATTCCTGAAGTACATATTATATGAAGCACCAATTTTTTTCAGCCTTACCAAAATGTACTTTATTGCTTTTGCCAAATCAAGGAGTTCCTTGTTCTCTAATTCAGTAATTCTGTTAACATGCCTCTTTGGCGAGATTCTTACCTCATAAGCAAATCTCGGGGCAAAAGGAGCATACACAAGAATACTGTCATTTTCATAAACAAAACGCGGGGAGTTCTTTTCTTTTTTTATTATCTCACAGTAAGGGCAATTACCTGTTTTTTTTATGTATTTGTTTGATGCCTTTAGTTTCTCCCCGATTGTTTCCGCGAGTTTGTTGTAAGCAATTATCTGGGTATGGGAATGGCTCATACTGGCACCAGCCTCAAACCCCTCATTCTTGAATACTGCCACCTGTTTAATTCTCTTATCTGCACTAAGCTCATTTATGCGATAACAATAAAGCTGCAGCAACCGATTTATTCTCTTTAATGAAAAATCAGCTAACTGTTCATTGTGCTTCGGGGTCTCAACAATTACCTCATGCACACCAAAAGAAGGCGAACTCGTGAAAA
>CAZEVB010000015.1:2993-4359 GCA_964515835.1 uncultured archaeon
TTCCTCAGTTCATTCATAAAATCACTAACAAATAGGAGTTAAGTTATTAATAAAGTTTAAAGTACAAAGATAACTGCGTTGTGACAGTATGTTTGTGATTGGATTAACAGGAATAATAGGAAGCGGAAAAAGCACTGTAACAGGACTGCTTAAAGACCATGGAGCAACAACAATCGACTGCGACAAAACAGTTCACGAATTATACTCAAAAAACAAAAAAGCGAGGAAAGAAATCAAAGAACTCTTTGGGGTAGAAGCCTTCAAAGGCAGGCAGATTGATCGCGGCAGGATAGCAGAAATTGTTTTCTTGGACAAAAAACTATTAAAAAAACTAAATGCCCTGATTCACCCCTTGGTTGAAAAGAATGTTTTGCAGGAACTAAAGAAAACAAAAAAAGGTATGGTTGTCATTGATGCGCCCCTGCTTTTCGAAGCAGGGCTTGACAGATTCTGTGACCTGCTTATTTTTGTCAGGTGTGGAAAAAATGAAAGACTAAAAAGATTGAAGAAAAAGGGAATAAGCCCGAAAGAAGCAGAAAGAAGAGAAATAGTTGGTTTGCCTGAAAAAAAGAAAATCTCGTTATGTGACGGAATAATAGACAATAACCAAAATAAGAGTAAAACTAAAAAGCAGGTTGATTCACTACTATGTAACTTAAGGGCATTGGAGATGATTGAATGAAAAAGAAGGCTATTTACCCAGGAACCTTTGATCCTGTTACACTCGGACATCTGGATGTAATTGAAAGAGGAATGAAACTTTTTGACGAGGTTATTGTAGGAGTAACCACCAACCCAAACAAGAAAACATTGTTTACGATTGATGAAAGAATCGGACTAATAAAAAAGAGTCTCGGGAAAAAGAAGGGAGTGAAAGTAAAGGCATTTGATTCTCTCTTGGTTGACTTTGCCAAAAAAGAAAAATGCAAAGTAATCATGAAGGGACTCAGAGAATTGAGCGATTTTACACGAGAATTCCAGCATGCAATAGTAAACAGAAAACTCCGCCCAGAAATGGAGACAATCATGATAATGACTAACCCAAAATATTTTTATGTTAACTCAAGTATAGTCAAGGAAGTCGCTGGTCTCAAAGGTCCTGTAGAAAAATTTGTTCCAAAGCACGTGGAAAAGGCGCTTAAAGAAAAATTAAAGAAAAAAAAACAGATAAATCAAAGGTAAGGAAAAACAAAAACAAAGATTTAAATAGGAAAACATAGATATTAGTAATAGATTTTAATCTTAAATGGAAAGGAGGTTGAGTAATGTTTTCAAAAAAAGGACAATCTGCACTTGAGTATCTTATGACCTATGGATGGGCATTAATTGTAATTGTCATCGTAATAGGGGCTTTGATGCTTCTTGT
>CAZEVB010000015.1:4459-7985 GCA_964515835.1 uncultured archaeon
TTAGAGGAAAGACTGCTAATCAGAAACAGTTATTTTGTTTTTGCTGAGCATGCTGAATTATTTTGTATCCTGCGCAGGTGGTTATGGTTAGACAATCATTCCTGCAAACATCATGTGCAGTATTTCCCGCACTACAAAGAAGAGAGCCAGACAGATGACAAGAATGATTGGGGCAAACCTGATGCCGTCTTTCTCGCTTCCGCTGTTGATTATTCCGATGGTTAGGGCGGAAAAGGCGGAGACCATAAATAAACAAATCATCGAGAAATTAACAATGAATTCCCCTGTAATCTGTTCTCCCTGACCAAATCCCATTACTGATTGCATCATACCCATGTTGGACGGCATTTTTGCCATCATGCTTACATCGGGCATTGAGATTCCCGCCATCTGCGCATTCATTACTTCTACGATAAATGTGCTCACCCCGAAGAGTATAGGGGCACCAAAAGCAGAAGTGAAGAAGATAAGCATCACATACATGGATATATTTGCGTTTACCTCTTCTTTGATGGATAATTGTTCACGCAGGTCGTCCGCTATCTGCATTAAGAGGTCTGCCATCTGCCCGCCTGAAGTAATCCCTCGAGACACTAACCAGAGTGTTCTCTCAAGGCTCTTGGATTTTATTTTGTAGGCTATTTCAAATAATGCTTGTTCTATGGGTGTTCCCGACATCACTTTAGCTGATGCGCTCTTTAGTTCTACGCCCAGGGGACCAAATTCGTCCCTTGCAGAAACAATCAGTGCCCTTTCAGTGGTTAAGCCTGCTTTTATGTTTGAAGCAATTAACTGGAGTGCGTCAGGCAATACTTTTTCAACAAACCTGCCTTTTGATTCTGAAGCCATACTCATCCAGAGGTAAGTGCCTCCGAAAAACAGAACAAAAAAGAAGCCTAGGGAAATAAAGAAGTCTATTGCAAAAAAAGCATTAAGGTTCAGGGCAAGACCTGCGCTTAAAAGAAAACCATAAAGCAGGAGAAAACCAACAAAACGCTTTTCACCGACTTCGATGTTTGCATATTCTAATTCTTTTTTGAAAGCATGCATTAGCTTTTGCGGGAGGACTGCCGAGAGCCTCTGGTAAATACGGGAATTTAATCTGCCATTAGGTTGGGTCTGCTCGATTTTATCACCCCCAGATACATGAACTGTGCAATTATTATTCCTCCGAGGAGAGTCCAGAACATGAGTTCTCCTACACCTACCTGGGGGAATGAAGCAAGAATAATCAGGAAAGTTATTCCTAAAGAAGGGATAATTACTCCGAGCATCATGTAAACAAGCGACAGGAGCCTTAATTTACCACCGTAACGCCTTATCTGTATTCTCTGTTCTCTCATCAGCACCCCCACTAGTGAAGCGAGAACAGTACTCACGTCTGCCCCTGCTTTCATTCCATTAACAAGCTGCCAGATTGCCCGTCTAAAGAAAAGCGATGGGTTGTTGGCAGCTATTTCTTCAAGTGCTTCGTCTTCCAGTGTTCCTGTGTTGATTAGCTCAACTGCTTTAGTGAACTCCGCACTAATCCTGCCGTAAGAACCATTGGCAACCATGTTTAATGCATCAAACAAACCAACTCCGCTTCTTATTTCAACAAGGATTGTCCTTAACGCAAAAATGAGGTTTCTTTCCAAATCCCTTATCTTTCTCTTGAGAAGTACTTTTGGGTAAAGGCTAAGCTGCACTAATATGAGAAATGCGCCAAGCAATGCAAGTGTTGGTGCTGCAATAAGTGCTTTGTCAGGAACAAATTTTAGAGCCAATGCATAAGCAAAAACAAGAATTGCCACAAAATAAAAGGAACAAACAATAAACATCATTGCACCGTATTCCTTTGTATCAAAAGGAATGTCTGCCTGTTTAAGTTCGAGTTTTAGGTAAGGAAATGGTTTTGAAAACCTCGCTCCAATTCCTTTAAAACGATGACTTAGAGGCAGAAGTATTTTTGTGGGAACCGGGCTAAAAGGAATGGCTATTGTTTGTTTCATATTTTCACTGCTTCAGCCAGTCAGGCACTTTATTTTTCTGCGCTAATGAAATAATGCTGGCAGGATCTGAATAATATTTTGCAAATGTTTGTCCAACATGGGTTATGCTACGCAGATTATTGTTAACCATCCACTCCAAAATCTGTTGTTTTTCCCTGAGGTCCTTATTAATTTCGTCCCTAGTGAAACCTGTGTGGAGTGCTAGTTCATCAAAGAGCCTAATGCTCTCGTTATGCTTCTCAATAATGTCCTGAGAAGGGTGCCAGCGATAGATTGTATTAGCTTTAACAGTTGCCGTATTTCCCCTTTTTTCAGGAATAAACTCTGCAATCTCAAGAACCCTCCTGATGCCTAGCCTTCTGTTCCTAAACATCACAATATTGAGGTGAACTGCTTCAAGCATGGTTGGAGGAATATCTATCGGGGGATTAGTAAACCTGTTGATTGTTTCGTCTGCAGTATTTGCGTGGAAAGTAGTGTAAACACTGTGGCCTGTATGCATTGCCTCAAACATGACTTCTGCTTCCCTCTGCCTTCTTATCTCACCAACAATTATTCTGTCAGGCCTCATCCTCAAAGAATTAATCAGGAGATCAAGCATGCCGACTGCACCTTTTCCCTCGGGATTTGGTTCTCGAGTAGTCAGAGGAACCCAGTGCATGAAATCCGGTAAGGTAATCTCGCGCGTGTCCTCAATTGTTAACACACGGTGGTTTGGCTGGATAAAGGGAATGCAAACATTCAGGAAAGAAGTTTTTCCTGAAGCGGTTCCTCCGCTAAGAACCACATTCATTTCGTACTGCATCGCCATCCAAAGAAGAGCCATTATTTCTGCAGAAGCAGTATTATTTTTAATGAAGTCTGTTACAGTCCAAGGGTCTCTTCTAAAGCGCCTTATTGTAAGAGTGTTTCCTCTTCCTGAAATAGGAAACAGTGTTGCATTTGCACGGTCGCCTGTAATAAGGTGAGCATCAAGCAAAGGATTCAGGACTGTGACCTGTTTGCCTACTCGTCTTGCAATAACACTCGCATAATTGTGAATTTCTGCTTCATCGTTAAGGAAAACAGTTGTCTTTAACCAGCCAAATTCTTTGTGGTAAACCCAGGCAGGTTCTTTAGCAGAATTAACAACTATTTCCTCTAAGTTTGGGTCTAATAAAAGGAAGTCCAAATCCCCCAAACCAAGCATGTCATTTATCAGCGAGAGAATTAAGATATCCGCCTCTTTTTTGGATAGGTTAGGGAGCCTTTTTTTTAGAAATGTTGTTGCTTTTTCTTCAAATCTTGCTTTCAGTTCGGCAATGAACTTTGGGTCCATCATTCGCTCTGACTTTATTTGGGTCTCTACAATGAGTGTTCTCCTCAAACTGCTGAGCAGCGCCTCTGTTCCTTTTCCAAACTCAGGAATATCTAAAAAATAAGTCTTTACATATGCCCCTTCCTGCTGAAGAATCTTTATAGTAATTTCGGAAGCGTTTGAATTAATTGTATAGGTTTTCAGTAAATTATCTGACATTCTTCTTCACCTTCTTTTT
>CAZEVB010000015.1:8085-11268 GCA_964515835.1 uncultured archaeon
TGCTCAAGTTCTAAAAGAGAAATCATACGACTAAACGATTTTAACAGGGTTTTTGTATCCGAGCCCTGCAGTCCTTTCTCTATTTCTTCTGCAGGAATATTGTATTTTGTTGATAGTGTCCCGACCTTTGATTCTAACTGCTCCAGTTTCTTGCGGTCAATCTTTCCCTTAGCCTTATGTTCAATTATGTTATGTATAATTCTTGTCTTTGGTTCTCGGGGAATCTGCTCGTGCAATTGTTCAGCGGAAATTTCAACAAATTTTGTTTTGTCTTTCTTTTTATCCTCTGGTTTTTCTTTAACTGTTTTTAGAGTAGTTGCTTTGCCTGCGGAAGCAATTTTTCCAACAGGCATGACTTTTATTGGTTGTACCTGAGCACCCTGTTGAACCGGCTGGACTAACTGAACAGGCTGCATAGCAGCGGCAGACATTCCTGTTCCTATCCCTTGAATGCCCTGTGGAATAACTATTGCGTGTTGTATCATCTGATTAAGTTGGTCAGTGCTGTGCTTTTGTTTTTTGACTTCTTTTTTCTTGAGTTTCAGCAGGTAAAGTTTTTCACGATAATCTAGCATCCTTTGCCTAAATTCTGATTCTGTGAGACGGCGCTTGAAATACTCTCCCTCAAGCCGCCTCATTAGTGCCTGAGTGTACTTGAAATCTGACTTAATGTTCTTGTTTTCCTCATTAAGCTGTGAATAAACAACGTTAACTGTGTTCTCTGCTTTCTTGGGGTTTATGTCCTTTTCTTTCAACTGTTTCTCCAGGAGCCCCATTTTTGTGGTTAGTTTGCTGACTTTAATTTTCCAGGCCTTTAGTTCTTTTCTAAGCTTTTCGTCACTCGGTCTTTTAGCAGTCTTGCTAATCTTAGCCCTTGGTTTTTTGGGTCTTGTTTTTTTCTTTTTTCCCTTTGCTTTTATCTTTACTTTTTCTTTTGATTTAATTAAATGAAGAAATTTTAACAGGGTATGCAGAAGGGTTTTATTGTTCCCTTTTGGGTCTTGTTTTTTGGGCTTTTTTTTTGTATTCATTTTATGCATAATAATTTTTGTTTTATTTAATTCTTATCTATTGGGATTTTGGGGGTATGGCTCAAAAGAAAGATTAATAATGTTTTTTCTCAAGAATCTTCCTTATGAGAACAAAAAAAGAAGGTCGCCCGCTGAAAGAAAATGCGGAAATGAAACTATGGAAAAAAGATTTTGACCAAATGACTATTGAAGAGCATGATGCTAAATTACAGCAATTGGGTCTTGATGACGAAGATATTGAAGAGTTTAATGAATTCTTTGAAGAAGAAACAAAACCAAAGAAAAAGAAATGACTAATTCCTTTGATTAACCAAACACTCTGAAAGCAATAACCAACCATTAACAAAGAGGGTCTTAGTTACTGATTTTTGCATAGTGGAATAATCCGCGCGCCTGAAAGTATAATACAAAGGCAGCCACTCCTGAAAGCCAACCAATGAAATAATAAACAAACGCTGTTGATTCGTTGGTTGGGTGGACAATAAAGCCTTGAACCATAGTCCACACAAAGAGAGACGCAAGTACAACTCCTATCATGAAGAAGAATGCTGATTTTACAAACATTACTCGGATTTCTGATTTAACCATAGGTACATAAACAAGAAAGAAATATAAAAACTTTATCCTTTGATTTAATCATGTTCAAAGCAGTTTTGTTTGATCTTGACAACACATTAACTGACTTTATGCATATGAAAGAACAGAGTTGTAATGCAGCCATAAGAGCAATGATTGATGCAGGCCTTAACCTAAATGAAAAAAGGGCAATGAAAGAACTGTTTATGCAGCTTAAAGAAAGCGGGATGGAAGATCCAAAAATCTTCCAGAAATTCCTCAAAAAGAAAACCGGAAAAATAGATTATCGTGTTCTCTCTAACGCAATAACTGCTTATAGGCGGGCACAATTGGGTTTGCTCTGCCCTTACCCTAAGACAATAAACACTTTGATAAAACTAAAAGAGAAGGGACTAAAACTGGGGATTGTTTCAGACGCACCAAAAATAAAGGCCTGGTTAAGATTGAGTGAAATGAATATAGTGGAATTCTTTGACTTTGTAGTTGCATTAGAAGACACGGGAAAACTAAAACCACATCGGCTGCCTTTTGAAGCAGCCGCAAAAAAAGCCGGTTTTAAGGCACAGGAAATTCTTTTTGTCGGAGATAACCCTGGGAGAGATATAAAGGGGGCAAAGAACGCAGGAATGCGCGCAGCTCTCGCTAAATATGGGCAGGTAATAAAAGGAAACATAAAAGCAGATTTTGAGCTTAATGATATTTCAGATATCCTTAAAGTGATAGAAAAAGAGAATTAAGAAAAAACAGCAGCTTTTTATTGGCTTTTCATCCAATATTAGTGAGGTGGGGGTTTGGCACTTCTTAAAGAACTTGAAATACGCAGGGCACCTAATTTCCTGAAAAGAGAATACAAATGTCTCAGTTGCAACAGAGAAATCCTTGGTGGCGGAAATCACATTTATTCCAAGAGATTCTGTTCTGAGGAATGTAAATTAGATTACTTGCTCTAATTTGAGTGACTGCACATGCTTAGTGAGAACACTAAAAGGATAATTGGTAAGACTCGAGAATATTTCAAAGAAAGCAATGCAAAGGGCCTGGTTTTTGGTTTAAGCGGCGGACTTGACTCTGCGACAGCTGCATACCTCCTAAAAGAAGCAGTCGGTAAAGAAAACATAACCGCGCTTCTTATGCCCGACACAAAAATAACTAGTAAAGAGAGTCTTGATGATTCTATTCATGTGGCTGAAACCCTGGGAATAAACTATTATATTGTGACGCTCGACAAGTCAATAGATTCGTTCAAAGAACTACAATGGAAACAAAACGCAATTGCCGAAGCAAACCTAAAAGCCCGTTTGAGGATGGTTTTGCTCTATAATTATGCTAATTCTAATAATTGTTTTGTTGTCGGCACATCTAACCGAACAGAATGTTTGTTAGGTTATTTCACTAAATATGGGGACGGGGCCGCAGACTTCCTGCTGTTAGCAGGCGTCCTTAAAACAGAACTAAAACAGGTTGCTGAGGAACTCGGTGTCCCAAAACATATTATCTCAAAAAAACCAAGCGCAGAACTTTGGCAGGGACAAACAGATGAAGAAGAACTTGGAATAGATTATGAAACCGCAGATTT
>CAZEVB010000016.1:0-10959 GCA_964515835.1 uncultured archaeon
AGTTAAGAAAAAAGTAGTTAAGAAAAAAGTAGTTAAGAAAAAAGTAGTTAAGAAAAAAACAGTCAAAAAGAAAATAGTTAAGAAAAAGAAACCAGTTAAAAAGAAAGCTGCTAAAAAGAAAACCGCAAAGAAAAAGAAATAAGTGAAGCTGACTTTATTTTTTGTTTTTTCTATTTTTCATATTTTTTTATTCCGCTTAGTCATCCGACAATCTTAATATATGTTTACAGCTGATTAGTGATATGGATAACGAGGCTTTTCTCAAGAAGGCTTTTTCGTGGCACTACAAGAGGTCATCGGTAAATGGTCCTCCTGAAATAGCTGGCAGAGAATTCGGGATAGGCGCATATGGGAGAAAAATCAGTAACAGGCACCTTTCTTTTTCCAGCAAAAAAGCACTTAACGAGTATCTTGTCAAAGAAGCGCCTTTGTTCATTTCATATTCGTGTGCTTATTACGAAAAGCCTTCTGCAACACCGATGTCCTCAAAAGGGTTTCTTGGCGCGGACCTGATTTATGAATATGATGCGGATGACTTCAATGATGAGTGTGCATCTGATCACGATTCATGGGTCTGCAAAAAGTGCAATGCCTCAGGCAGAGGAAACCTAAAGAATTGTCCTGACTGCGGTTCAGCGGTCTCTGCTGAACAATGGGTGTGTGATAAGTGCCTGACAAAAGCAAAGAACCATACCTTGCAGTTAAAAAAAACCCTTGAAAAAGATTTTCTTATAACTGAAGGAATATCAATAAACTTTTCAGGTGCAAAAGGATATCATCTTCATGTGCGTTCCGATGCTGTTAAAGGGCTTTCTAATTCTGCAAGAGTCGAACTAGTTGATTATCTTACTACTAATCAGATTAGTCTTGCGGCACTGGGTTTTTATTCTGAGAAAAGAAAGTTTTTCTGTCCAAAAGAAAAGAATGCCTACGGTTGGTCAAAAAAAATACTCGAAGGAGTAAAAGATATTTTTGACAGAAACAATTTTACTGAATTGGCTGTTGCCGGGGCAACCAATGTCAGCACTGCAAAAAGAATTCTCGGAGAAAAGAAAATTGTTTTTGATGCCATTAAAACAGGTTTTTTCCCATCAGTTCATAGTAATTCCCCAAAATTCTGGAAGTCTGTTGTTGAACATGTTATCCGGAATAAGGCCCTGCCGATAGATAGACAAACATCCGTAGATATAAGAAAAATTGTCAGGGTTCCCAATACCCTGCATGGCTCAACAGGCCTTAATGCTTCTCTCTTGCCTGAGGATAAAATAAATGGCTTTGACCCGCTAAAAGACGCAATAGTTTTCTCGGATAAGCCCATTAAAGTAAAAACCACTAAAATCAGGAGCTTCAGTTTAAACAAAAAGACTTTCGGACCCTTTGATAATGAGGAAACAGAGCTTCCGATGTACGCCGGGATCTATCTTCTGGCAAGAGGTTCTGCTTCTTTAAGGAGTCAATAGCATGGTTATGGATTATGATGAGATAAGAAGAATTCACCGTTTAGAAAGAAACACCTCAAAATTGGTTCCGTTGTCAGAGAATTTTTACAACGAGTTAAACGATTTTGTCAAAGACCAGAGAGAAAACTATCTTGATTCTCTAAAAGAATTCTCTCCAAACAAAGCAAGGGACTTCACTAACCTCAAAAAAATGATTGAAGAAATTTTTTCTCTCAGAGAAAAAAAAGTAATTACAAAGGCATTAATATCGTCGCGTACAAAAGAATCTTCTTTGGAGGGCATGCCTCTGCCGGAGAAAAAGCTGTTTGAGAAGCTCTTAAGTCTGCTTAACAGTCACAATGAGTTAATGGAAGGATTTTTTCAAGGAAAATCCGTAAATAGGCAGAAGGATTTAAATATTGTTTCAGTGAAGATTCTTTCAGAGATTCCCTCTTTTGTAGGAACTGATATGAAGGATTATGGTCCTTTTTCTAAAGATCAAATAGTATCCCTCCCATATGCGGTTGCAAAGCTCCTTGTTTCAAGGAGTATGGCGGAAAGAAAGAAAGGTGGTTAAATATGGACGTTACAAAAAATATACCGAAACCAAAAACAAAATTTCTTAAGGTAAAGTGTAAAGGATGCGGAAACGAGCAGACAATCTTCAGTGCACCCTCATCGAAAATCAAGTGCTTAAAATGCGAGAATATTCTTGCCGAAAGCACAGGATCTAAACTTAACCTTAAATCTAAAGTTGTGAAAATTCTGGAGTAGATGTAAATGCAAGACCTCCCTGATGTCGGAGAAATGGTTATATGCAAGGTTAAGAAAGTTCTTAACTATGGAGTATTCGTGGAACTGCTTGAATATGAGGGTGATTTGCAGGGATTTGTGCACATTTCACAAGTCGCATCCTCATGGATAAAAAACATAAGAAACTTTGTGAAAGAAAATCAGGTCAGAGTTGGCCAGATAACTCGTATTGACACATCAAAAAACCAGATAGATGTTTCTTTTACAAAAATTTCTCCGCACAAAGAGAAAGAAAAAATAGATGAATGGCGTCTCTTTAAGAGGCAACAAAAACTAATTGAGTTAATCGCAAAAGAAAAAGACTCTGATTTTGACACTGCGTGGGATGAAGTTGCAGAACCATTACTTGCTAAGCATGATACCCTCATTCAGGCATTTGAAAGAATAATTATTGATGGTGAAGGTGCCGCAGAAGGAATCAAAAAAGAATGGCTGCCTGCACTGCTCGACATAGTAAAAAAGAATATTTCCATTCCGCGTAAAACAGTTTCAGGTTACCTTAGTCTGAGTAGTTTTGAATCTGACGGAGTAGATACAATAAAAAAAGCTCTTATTGATGCAGAAAAATCCTCGGGAAAAGCAGAAATCGAAATCTCTTACTCCGGCTCAGGAAAGCACCTTATCAAGGCAACTGCACAGGACTACAAAAGTGCAGAAAAAGAACTGAATGCATCTTCCGAGAAAGCTATTTTATGCATGAAGAAAAACAAAGGCAACGCTTCTTTTGAGAGGATATGAATGCCCACCAAAATAAAATTTCTCACTAAGAAAAAATTCAAGAACGCGGTTCTCTTAACAGGCCTCCCAGGAATAGGGTTGGTTGGAAAGATTTGTGTTGACTACATGCTTAAACAGATGAAAGCGGAAAAGATCGCAGAGATAACTTCTGATTCGTTCCCCCCGAGTGTACACACAACTGACGGAATAATGGGGATGATTACTGATGAGTTTTATCACTTAAAGCAGGGCGGAAAAGATTACTTGTTCTTAGCTGGTTTGGTCCAGCCTTCACTTGACATGAGGAGTGGTTCTGCTGCAGAACATTATGACTTTGCTTCAACAATAGTTGATTCGCTGAAATCAAGGGGTTTGGGGGAAGTTTGTGCCTTGGCTGGAATAAATATCGGCGAAAAGAGAATGACTTCAAAGCCAAGAGTAATATTGGCAGGAACATCAAAAAAGATTCTTGATAAGTGGACAAAGGTTGGTGCGGTTGTTGATAAACCCGAAGGTTTGATAACCGGTGCTGCCGGATTGATTCCCGCAATAGCTGCACGTGAGGGTGTTGATGGGGTTTGTCTCATGGGTGAGACAAACGCTAAACTGATTTACGGTGACCACGGTTCTGCCAAAACAGTGCTCGAGTTGCTTGTAAAACGATTCGGCTTCAAGCTAAAAATGAAGGACATAGAAAAAGATGCAAAGGAAATCGAGAAAGCCTTTTCAGAACTAACCAAACAGTTAAGTGACCAGCCCGAAGTAGATGCAATAGAAAACCTGACTTACGTTAGATAACTATAATTTATTTTTCATTGCACCTGTTGCCAAAGCATAGTAATAGAATTCATCCCACAGCTCGTAATATTTTATAGGGCTTTCTTCTATTTCGGAGTGTTCAATCACGAACTCCTTGAAAGATAACCATTTTTTTCTATGTTCTGCAGTTTCCTTATTTTCCATTAACCAACATAGGAACTTGTAAGCAATCCTGCCAAACCTGTCCATATAAAAAATGAAGAATATTAGGTAGCCAATTAGAAACAGAGGAAGTAGTGCTATAAATACTACAAATAAAACAGTTAGTAGGGCTAAAGGAAAGAAAATAACAAAAAACAAAAGATAATTCAAGAGATATAATTTGAATAGATTGAATATTATTTCTCTCATAAGGAACTTTTTTTCTATTTTCGATTTCTTGATTTTTCTTTTGCTTATCTGATAAACTACATAAAGCGGAATTAGCAAAGATATTCCATATGATAGCGCCATTGAAACTAAGTCCAAGGATATTCCTGTGATTGCTGAGAATACTGCTCCGAGGATAAATGAGATTATCATTGCAGGCATGTAAAAAAACTGTGTTAAAAATGACAAAATAAAGCTTGCAAAAATTCCGAATATTATGAAACCTGCTCTTGATTTTGTCGGGTTAAAAGGAACTTTTGAACCAAACTTCGTACTCGCTTTTCCGATAACTAAACTTTCATACTTCCCAACAATTCTATTCAGTTCGCTAAACTTTAATTCCAGTCTTTTTCCTTCTGCTTTCTTTTCGAGAAATTCCCAAAGGAAAACTTCGTTGTCATTCAGGCCATTTTTGTTTCTGAGTAATACTGCAAATCCGTCATCAAAATAGTGTTCTATTTCAATATTTCCTTTCTTGTCTAAGTGCAGAATATCCGCAATTAACCCGTTTTTTGTTACTTTCATTGTTGAAAGATACTCTGCAATTGAAGGTCTATAACTAAAAGGAGGTTCTAAATAGAATGTTTCTTCCTCAATTTTCATGAGATAATAATACGTGACCTACTATTTAAATTCTGCGAGTATTTTCTGCCCCGAGAAATCAGTTTCCATTTCCTCTTCCTTCAGGATTCTTTTTGTTGTTTCTTCAAGTTCTTCTTTTGTTTTGCAGATGTGGGGCACACCATATTGTCCGCCTCCGCCTTCTTTGTAGACAACTAAACCTTTCCTGAATGCGGCAATATACTCTCCGACTAGTTTATCATATTCATTCAGTTCTTCTTCTTTTGTATCAATAAGAACAGCAATTTCGTTGTCAAACCTCTCAACAAAGTCTTTCCACTTGCTCTGCACTTTCATGCAGTTCGCGCTCTTCATCCCGAAAGCAATCTGGATTATTTCTGCCAAAGGAATTATGTGGGTATAAGGCGGCCTGAATTCGGGGTGCTTCTCCTCTTCAAATTCAGCTAACTCAACTATTCTTGTCTTTGCACCTTTCTTTATTGGGCTGCTGCATTTCGGGCACTTCCATTTGAACTGCTCAGCCTGCACACGACTGAACTTTGTGTAACAACTACTGCAAGCTGTCTTGTGGTATTTTCCTTCTTTGGGGTCAAGCCCGACATTCAGGGTTATTCTTTTCTCTTCTTTTTCTTTCAGGGCTTTTTTTATTTCTGCAAAAGAAGGTTCCTTTAGTTTGAATCTCGTGAACTCTCTTCCTAACCTTAATGGCCACGGGCTATGTGCATCGCTTGTTGTGATGAAAGAATAATTCCAGTTCTGTTTCATGCGGTCTGCTATTGCAGAGTCCGCGCTAAGCCCCAGTTCCATAAAATAAATCTTGTCATGCATTCCTTTGTATAACTCAGCAGGGGAATCAAAGTGTGCATAAACAGAAAAGTATGGAGTGAATGCGTGTGCAGGTCCGATGATTCCATTACATTCCTCGACTTTTTCTGCAATGAATTCGGCATCTTTTCTTATTCTTGGTCTTCCGCATCCTTCAGAATCCAGAATTGCATGTTCCTGTATTTTTTCCCTGAATTCCCATGCGCTTTCTAAGTCCGGCAAAAACACTACATGGTGCACCCTACCATTGCACTGCACTTCGGTCTGTATAACAAAGTTCACGTCATGCTCTTTATGCCTGTAAACACCATTACTTTCCTCAACAAGATTTTCTTTGGTGTGCTCAAACCACTTTTTGTGCGTGATGTCTCCTGTGCCGACAATATGCAGGCCCTTGTAAATGGATTGCTCTGCAATAACACCGAGTTCCATGTTCTTGCTTACTCCGCCGGCGTGCTTGCCGTGTATGTGCAAATCCGCATTGTATTCTTTCATTTATTTGCCTCGATAGAATAAGTTCACAACAATTAAAATAATGGTTCATTTTTGTGTGAAGCTTTCTCTTACAAATTCGCTGAATAATTCAACTAACTTTGGGTCATATCTGATACCTGAATCATTTATTATCTCTCCCAATGCCTGTTTTTTGGTAAGCGGTTTTTTGTATTTTCTTGCAGGGTCTGTAATAGCATCAAATGCATCGCACACAGAAACTAGTCTTGCGGAAAAAGGGATTTCTTCGCCTTTTAGTCTGTGCGGTCCTGTGCCATCAAAATGTTCATGGTGGTATTTTGTTATGTCGAGTATTTTTTTTCTTGTTTCAGGATGAAAATCTTTAGGAAGTGTTGCTGCAAGACTCCTGAATCCTTTCAAAGTATGGTTCCGAACAACCTGTTTTAACTGTTTTTTTCTGAGCGGTTTTGTATTATTTATGTGGTTTCTAACTCTGTTCAGGTTCTTGCCTGTGTCATGCATACTTCCTCCGATTCTGATTGTTTCTATGTCTTTACCTGAACTTAATTCACTACCAAACACTTTTTTTTGGTGCAACCATTCTGCAAAATTACCTGCGAGTTCAGAAACCCTATGTTGGTGCCCTCCCCATTTTTCAAGCATGTTGGCAGGTCTGCGGAAAGAAGGCAAAATTCTTTTTCTTTGTCTTTTTTCAACAATAATTACTCTTGATTTTCTCTGTTGCGAATCAGCTACTGCGAGTTGTTTTTCTATTATTCTTTTGTTCCCTGAAGAAGTCCTTCTTTTCGGTTTGTTCATAAGAAATTTGCATAGGTCATGTTATTTAATTCTTTCTTGTTTTTTTGTTTCATTTGCAAATCAAGTTAATACGAAAACATTATCTATTTCCTGAAAGATTATTATGCTTATGGCTGAGTTTAAAGAAGCAAAACTCTGGAAGAAACTTTCCGATTCCAGAGTACAGTGCAGAGCATGTTCTCGTTTATGCATAATTGACAAAGACAAGACCGGGTACTGTAGAACAAGAAAAAACATTGGCGGAAAGCTGGTCAGTCTTGTTTACGGCAGAACTCTGACCCTCTCTATTGACCCGATAGAAAAAAAACCATTATTTCACTTTAAGCCAGGTTCCCTTTGCACCGGAGTCTCCACTTACGGATGTAACTTTTCCTGTGCCCATTGTTTTGTTCCTAATACAACTGTTCTAACTGAAAAAGGAGTTTATTCAATCCGTGAAATATTTGAAATTGGGCAAAAAGAGAAAATTCAAAATGACGGTTCTTATACAAGAGAACTTGAAGGACACAAAGTTTTGACTAATAATTCTAATTTTTTAAATGTTCTCCATGCTTTTAGACATAACTATTTGGGAGAAGTTATCTCAATCAGGGGCAGACATATTCCCGAAATCGAGTGCACTCCCGATCATGAGGTTTTTGTTTATTCTCCACATCAGGATAAACTGGTCAAAAAAAGAGCGAGTAGTCTCTCTGTTGGAGACTTCTTGCAGGTTCCGAAAATCAAGGTTCTGGGAAAAAAAACTTCTTTGGATATGGCTGAGTTGTTAAGTGACATTGCTGTCAGGGTTCCGAAGCCCAGAAGAAAGACGATTCCAAATCTTGATAAATTATGCGAGATGAAAGAAAAAGGAATGACCTCCCGCCAAATAGGTGCTGAACTCGGGTTAAACCCGACTTATGTAAGAACCTTTTTCTCAAAGCTAAGGAAATTAGGGAAGAGTGGTTTGTTATTTGACGAGATAAAACTGGTAGTCGAAGGCAATTACATTCGTTTTAAGGGTGCAAAGAACAAGGCAATCTGCAGGTTCATTAGTCTTGATGAGAAACTCGCCAGGATTTTAGGGTATTACTGTGCAGAAGGCTGTGTTGTTAAAAGTAAACAAAGACCGAATTCTTATTGTTTGATAATCTCTTTCGGTTCTTCAGAGGAAGAACTTGCTTATGATGCAAGGAATCTTTTTAAGGACATTTTTGATGTTAATGCCCGAATAGAAAATGGCAAGACAAGCACTATCCGAATTAGTGTTGGGAGTAATGCCATTGCCTTGTTTTTTAAGTCTGTTTGTGGTCATAGTGCAAAAGCAAAACTTGTTCCGTCTTTTTTAATGAGTGCTCCTGAGTGTGTTCGCCTGAGTTTTTTGCGTGCTTATGTTGCCGGGGATGGCTGGATTGGCAAGGGAAACAGACCAATTGCCATAAATACTGTGTCAAAAAAACTTGCTTTGGGTATTTATGCTCTTTTTCTGCAACTTTCCTTATTGCCTAGTTTTTATGTCTGGAAACCCAAACCTGTCAAAAAAATAGAAGGGAGAACAGTCAGCCAGTCTACTCTTTATTATGTTAAATTACATTCCAAAAAGTTTAAGGACACGTTTTTAGGCAGGCAGTCAAAAAACACATCTGCCGGAACAACTAAGTTTATCGAGTCAGATAATTGTTTTTTCACTCCGATATTTAAGATTTCAAGAAAGAAATACTCCGGTGATGTTTACAACCTGGAAGTTGAAAAGGACCACTCTTATGCGGCAAACTTTACCTCAGTCGGCAACTGTCAGAACCACGAAATCTCTCAGGACTTTTCAGACACTGCAATTGAAAAAGTCCCTTTTGTGACCCCGAAAGAAATTGTTGATTACACTCTTGAGAAGGGGGTTGGCGGTATCGCTTATACGTACACCGAACCAACGGTCTTTTTCGAGTATGCTCTGGACATAATGAAGCTCGCGAAGAAAAACGGCATCTATAACGTGTGGGTCTCGAATGGCTACATGGCAAAAGAAACAGCAGATTTAATTAGTCCTTATTTGGATGCAATAAACATCGACCTAAAAGGCAATGACAGGTTCTACGAAGAAGTGTGCGGAAAGGTTAAACGAAAGTTTGTTTTGGATAACATAAAATATTTCCACAAAAAGGAGGTGCATATAGAAGTGACTAACCTGATTATTCCTTCTTACAACGACAAGGAAAAAGATTTCAAAGAAATTTCTGAGTTCGTTGCATCAATTGACAAAGACATTCCCCTGCACTTCGCGCGTTTCTCTCCTGATTACAAACTTGATTATCTGTCGGCGACAGACAAACCTCTTTTACAGAAAGCAAAGAAAATTGCAAAACAGCACGGGCTTAATCATGTTTATCTTGGAAATCTGCACATAGAAGAAAACAGTTACTGCAGGAAATGCGGTAAGGTTCTAGTAAAGAGATTCATGTACACAACAGAGCTGGTTGGCTTGAAAGGAAACAAGTGTGCTGAGTGCGGCACCCAAAACAATTTTGTTGTCTGAATCATATCGGGATGCCCAAGAATTTCAGGACAAGGATTACTCCTATTCCTGCTAACCCGAATATCACTGAGATAACAAGTGTAGGTATGAGCTGTAACTCTATTTTCAGTACAAAGAAAAGAATTATCCAGCAGATGACTCCCAGAATTGAATTCACAACAATTTTTTTGATGCTCATTATGATTATTGCTGCAATGATAATTAGTATTATTCCTGCAACAAGCAATTGCCAGTTGCCTGCCAGAATGTTTCCTGCTTCTGTAGCAGTGTTAGTGAGATCCGCAGCCAAAATAATTTCTTTCATGTAATAATTCTTTATATTAAAGAAATATATTATACTTGCCTTTTGCGCAATCCTTAAAAATTCTTGCGCTTTTATTTTTCTTATGGTTCCATTTGATTTCACTGACATGCAAAAGAAAATTTCTTTGTCTATTCTCCACAAACCAAAGACTGCTGAAGAGCTCGTTAAGGAGTTTGACCTTAGTTATGATGAAGTAATGTCTGAACTGAAAGCACTTTTAAAATTAAAACTTATCTCAAAGTCAGGTTATCCTCCAAAATATTCTTTAGAAAAAGATATTGGCGAAGCAGTCCTGAGAAGAAAGGACGTAGCAGAAAAAGATCCTTTCAAGATAAGGCTCAATATAATAATCGAAGCGCAGGCAGTTGAGAAAACTCTCCTAGTAAAAAAAATGAAGGAAATGGAAACAGAACTCAAAAAAGACAAGAACTATACTGTTTATGACTCGTCCCTCGAGAAACCAGTTAAAAGCGGCGAATATTACGCTTGTTATCTGGAAGTAAACCTTTCTGTAAAGGATTTTACTGCAATGGTCAATTTAATGTATTTTTATGGTCCGACAACTGTAGAGGTAATGAAACCAGAAAAGCTTAATCTGACTGCTTCAGAGCTCCAGGACGGCCTCGGAATCATGTGCAACATGATACAATCCTATAATCACTCTATCCTTAAGCTCATGACAAGACAGGAACTTGACTCTTTCTACAAAAAGCTCTACGCAAGCAAGAAATAAGTCTAATTATTTGTTTCTTCTATATAGTAATATAATTTATAAAGCTATCCTTGGGGATAACCCTTTTAAAGGTTTTTTGACAATCATCTAATTTATAACAATTAAATATCTTCGGATTGGAAGTTCGGCAATTGCCAAGCGGTTATACAACAAAAGCCATATTAGACTTTATAACCAAAATAAGGCATTTTGTTGTCTTTCCTAACATCGAAAGGTATTTAAATAAAGTTGTAAATCATATTAGAAGGTGGCCCGTAAATGTCAGACATACCTAGACCATGATGTTTAGGTTTAGAGGCGTTTTAGGGTATTTTTATAATAAAAATAAGATTCATGCGAGGTGAAGCAAAACATGAAAGGAATATCAATCAAAAAGCTTGCCGCTGTAGCAGCAGGAGCTGTTTTAATCGGCACAGCAATAGCACCATTCGCAGGTGCATTAGACAGAGCAGACGTATATAGTGCAGACGGAACACCTAAAGTAAAGGTGGCTGTAGGCTCAATTGCGGCTGTAAGCGATGCTGTCTGGGCAGGAAACATAGCTGCAAAAATTGCATCTATGGCATACTCAGAGAGC
>CAZEVB010000017.1:0-8171 GCA_964515835.1 uncultured archaeon
TCAACCTTGAATCATCGCTTCTTGACAACGCAACCTCAAATCCTTTTTCCTTGAGATAATCAAACAGTTTCTTGGAGACCGCAAGATTCAGTTCTTTCTCTTCCACAGAATCAAAAACAGCACCAGGATCAGAGCCGCCATGACCAGGATCAATAAAAACTTTTACTTCCTGAGAACCGGGTTCAGGTATGCTTTTTTTTTTAAGCCAGTGATTCCTTCCATTAACCACTGGTCAATCTTCTTTAAGCACGAAACGATTGTTGTACAGTCTGCCTGAGGTGATTCGCCGAACTTAATCTTTATTTTTGCCTGTGCAGGAACACCGCTATCAGTTTTCTGGCAGGCATAGAAAGTAACTTCTTTTCCCTGTAAATCTTTGACTTCTGTTCCGTCAATCTTCTCAATTCTCCAGTAGGCAACTGATGCTGAAAGTGTTCCTTTTGGCACAGGGTAATACTTTCCTGTTACTATGTTATTCTTTTCATTAAGACTCATTTCATCTGTATTTTCTGTTTCCCCGCTGGCAGTTGTTTCTTCCACTTGCGCAACCTGCAGTTCTCCGACTTCTTTTACGGATGCTGCTTCAGGTGTAGAACCTGTGAGTCCTTCCCAGAATCCGGTGAAAAACCCGCCTGCAACTTTCCAAATTCCTTTTACTACTTTTCCGGTTGCAACACCTGCCCATCTTCCTCCAGTACCCACTACTTCGCCTGCTTTCTCACCATAATCTTTTATAGTGTCTTCGCCGGTAAAATTTGCAACAGTAACTTCGTTTTGCACGTAATCGCAGTCATTGGTTGTTGACAGCCAAAGGTTCTTTGTCTTGTCAACATTCTCTATCTTTAGCTTGAATGCTTTCGGCAATGCAAATTCATAATCAGTCTTTCCAGTTATGCCTACTATTAATGTCGAGTCTTTCATGTCCTGTATTTCTGTGAATGCCAAACTGGTTGGTGCTACAGGACCAGCATCTTCTTCTTTCAGGAAAAGATTAATTTTCCATACTGCTGAATCATGCCACTCTGCAAAAGCGGGTTTCTTGTTTGTTTCAATCATTACATAAAAGCTTCTCTGGGCTTTGTCTGGTTTCTTGTCAATGTAATTCCCGTAATCGGATAATTTTAGTCCGCCCCATGCAGTCTGGTTTGCTGTTTTGGTTGCCTCGTTTGTTCCGCCATATTCCGCAGTTAAGAGAGTTATCACTGTTTTTGAGACATATGGCTGTTTAAAGATAAACTGCAAGTTTCTGTTACTGTTTTTGAAAGTTTCTTTTGCGGTTCCCTGTATCTGGGCTTTTTCTGTTTCTGTTAACGACCAGATTTCCAGGTCTGCATAATCATCGCCTCTTGCATAATCAAAGTCAACCTTAATTGCGCCTTTATCTATTAGGATATTTCCTGTAGGTTCTACTGAATTAATTATCGGGTTCTTTGCAGGGTTTATAACATTAATGTTTATGGATGCATTATTCTCGCTTCTGTCTGTGTAAGTGGCTGTGACAGTAACTCTGGCTGTTCCTTCTTCTTTGAAAATAATGTTGGTTTGTGCTGCGTTTGGTGTGAGGATCTGACAGTTAGTGGGAGTGAGACAACTCCAAACCCATGCTGAAGCAGCTTTAAATGACCCTGCCTTGAATTCGACTTCTTCAAGCATCTTTACTGTCTGGTCATTTCCGAGTTCGGGTTTTTCAATGTAAACTTCTGATGTGCCCCCTGCAGGAGATATTACTATCGCAGGTGCACCGGGATTTCCCCACTCTTCAGCAGTTATGATTATCTCCGATGGTGCCGCAAAAACAGCAACCAAAATGCAAATTAAAATACTTCCCAAAACTATCTTTTTTGTATCCATTATCTCACCTAAATAAACACTGATGCGTCATATTTCTTTGAAGTTAATATTTTGTCCAGCGTGGCAGTTCCTAGAGTTAATTTCACATTATAATCGTTTCCCTCTGCGAGACCATATACTACAAGCTTGTTGCCAAACCACTTCGTTTTATGTGTTACTGAGTCAGTTCCCTGTAGAACTTGTACGCCTATATTTTCCTTTGTATATCCATCTGGAAGTGAAGGGAAGTTTATCGCAAACCCTCCGGTGTAATTTACTACTGCAGGTTGGAATGGATCCCCTGCTTTTGCTTTTATTAAAAGGAAGTTGACTTTTGCTTCGTTATTTCCCCAGAACTGTGGGTCATCGTTAATTACAAGATTGCCGCCGTCATAAATATAAGTGTCGCTATCTGTAAAGTGGAATACGGCTACTCCTGTTATAACAACTGCAGCTACTGCTATAATTGCCCAGCCTATAGGGGTTATAGCTAAAACAGTCATTGCGCCTCCTGTTGCTGTTAAAGCACCACCGCTTACAACACCTGTACTCCCTGCAGCGCCGGCTATTCCTGCCAGAACAGTAGATGTTCCGTATGCTGCTGCCCAGCTATTCATTGCTACTGTTCCAACAGCATAAATTGTTCCTGTTGCTCCTGCGATTGTGCCTGTTCCGAGTGCAGTGTATTGCATTGTTTTGCTGTCTATGAAGTCAGCCAGATTTTCTATTTTATTTCCAGTAGTTCTCTGCCACCTGCTTCCGTCAGTAATCACTTCACTTTCCATGGTCAAATAAGGCGTATTAAGGTAATCCTGTATTTTTTGGTTTTTGAGGGCTTTTGCAACCAAGTACTCATTTGAATATTGTGGAATCATGGTTATGAAGTACCTTATTTCATCGCCTTCTGTAATGATGAGTGACTTGCTTTTGCCTGACTTGTCCTGACTTATTTCTTCATTAAAGTAAATAGGTATTAATGCACAGGACTTATAACTGCCGTCCTGGTTTGGGATAAAATCAAAGGGGTCATTTATGTTGATTACTCTGTATTTGTCTCTCCATCCTTCAGCCATAGCCTGGAAATGTGTTGTTGTTCCATCAGCTGTAGTTGTGACAGGAACTTTCTCCTTTATGTAGTCCATGACCTCAGTCATTCTTTCTGTGAGGACTTTGTCAGTGAAAATAATGTAGTAGACTTCGACATCTGTTCCTAAGGTTAATGATTCCCAGTCCGCAAAGAATGAGATGCCGCACTCCTGCTTAAAATCATCAATCCATTTTCCTGAGTTAGGCAGGTTTTCGTGGATTCTGCCGTTGGTTCCCCCGCAAGCCTGCCCTTCTCTTGTTACTGTTATATATGTTCCTCCGCTTCCTATTCCTTCTTCGAAGTTAATGGTGTAGTTTTTGTTTACTAGTGTGATATTAATAGTTCTTTTTTGGTTGTCATCAAGATTTATCTGGAAGTCTTCGTCTATTATCCAGTTTCCTCTGGCTTTAAGCTCTTCTCCTTTGTCTGACCTGTAGGCTTCAACAAAAGGCAGTTTGTAATAAGCTCCTTCAAGACCTGTTATTACTTTAAGTTTGTAAGGTATTGGAAAATCGTTTCCAAATTGCACAACTGCAGTTATAAGAGCAGACCCGTCCAAGGCTGATTCTCTTGGCACGTCTGCCATTACAAAAGAGGAAAGGATAACTAAAACAAGAGCACTAAGAATTATTCTCTTCATGCAGTTGCCTCCGCGCAGATTGCTTCCATAAAGAGAATCATGTTCTCGTAAGTTTCTACATCTGTTTGTTCAATTAGTTCATTGACTCCGGTCGGATAAATGTTAAGTTCAGTACTTTTTGCAGGATATTTGTTAGCAAACTCAATAAGTCCTGTGTTAAAAGAATCACTCATTTCTTTAAGTTCTTTTATATTCTCTAATTGTTTTTTATCCAATTCAACTCTTGCACAGTCCTCTGTCGTTGCATCTATTTGCAGATTAAGTTCGTCAATCTCTTTCGATTTTGCAGTAATGCCGATAGCATTAAGAAGTATTGATTCTGCTGCTTTTGTTGCTGCATCGGATTCTCCGTCAAACAAAGTTTTTATCTCAGAATAAAGTGTTTCTAGTTGTGCGCTTTCAAGTTCTTCCAGGTCGCTAAAGTTAACTTCATTAGTTGTCTTATTTATTCCTGAAGAGTTTAATGCGGCATCAACTTTTGTGGTTGTGCTTTGTGGTAATAAGAATATGGCGGCGATTACAATGACTGCAAAAGCACCTATAATCAAGTTTCTCCATTTCTTATCAAGAGCCAAATTTTTCACTACTCCACTATAATAGATTACTTAGTGAACTTATATAATAAACTTGTGTTATTTATTTTTTTCTTTTTATTTGGTTTCCTTCTTTGTTGCCCGGAAGAACCAAAGCGAATAAAATCCTGCAATGACAACCAATAGGAAAAGCCTGAACAAGAGTTCGTGGCCCAATTCAGCTACTTCTAGATTAAAGTTAATTATCAGAAAGATTGTTGTCAGGATCCTGAAAAGGTTGAACAGTTGTATGCCTGCAATTGCACCTGCAATTCCAAGCAGTCTTTTCTTCGTGCTGATGCCGAATGACGTTGCAATCGCCGCGACCAGCAGGGCAGTCTCGAGGATTCCTGTGCACAAATAGCTTATCGCTATGGGCACATCAATGTTATGTATAAGAATAAGTGCGGGTTCTTCGAATGCAGTTGCATTAGCTATTCCAAACAGATTCAGAACAAATGAAACAATTGAAGCAATAACATATTCAATCCCGATCAAGGGCAAAGAAAACAAAAAGTTGAGTGCAAAGAATAACACTAACATTGCTCCAAGGAATTTGGCCCCCTTGTCCCGGTCTTCTTTGTTAAAAGAAAAAGCTATTTCGTAACCGAATAATCCTAACTTGAATTCTTTTGCCTTTTTTTTCTTTGTCATGGTGATTCCTTAAACAATAAACTTCCAAAGTTAAATATAATAATCACTGTTCCATTGCGTAGTGCACCCGCTACTTGGGGGGGTTTGTTGTGCCACCTTCGGTGCCACTTACTGCGTTCAACTCCTCAGTAGGAGTTCTAAATACCCTTTGGGGGATTGCCGTAGCAATCGCCCGGCATGTCAACTGGGCCAGCAGTTGGGTTAAATATAATAATCACTTATCATTACATTCTAATGAATTGATTATAAAGAAAAGAAACAACTAATGTGAGTGGTGGTTAGGTGAAGATAGGCGGTTTTGAGGTAGGGCCTTACGCTGTAAAGGAAGAGGGCGGCAAGCGTTTCCTTATCTTTGACTGCCGTAATTGTATTTATGGGACTTCTCTTTCTGATGATCGTGCCTGCAGATACCATGCCATAAAAACTCTGCAGGAGGCAGACGCAAACAGGATGGTTCTTGCTGAGGTTTATGAGCGGGTTTATAATGAAATCCAGACCGACATGCTCAAGGAGATTGCTGTTCTTTCTCAGAAGTTTGAGATAGAGACTGTGTGGAGTTATGCTCATTTGGGAAACCCTGAGCTTGAAGGAGAGAAGGAGTTTGGGGAAAGGCATAACATTCTCGTGAAGGTTGCTCATGAGGAGCTTCCTTATGATCCGATTTCGGCTTATATCTTGTGTATCCGCGCAATAAAGGAAGAGAAAGACAGGTTGGAAACAATTTCCGAGTCTGCGCGTTCGGATATTTATCTCAAGACTCTTCTTTACCTGAAAGATTCTCTTGAGAAAACAGACCTGATAAGTAACGCAAAACCGATACTCCTGAAACTTAAGATTGTTCCTGACACTTCTGAACTTTACAGGTCCTTTTTCGAGGCACAGGTAAAGCCTTCTTTCATTGGTTCTCGGCTGATGTTTGAAACATCGGAAACCCTTGAGCTGTTGGATGAGTATTCTGTTCATGATTCTTCAATCCAGATTTTTAAGCACCCGAACAGGGCATCAAAACTTTATTTCGTGAATCCTCCTGAGTATTCTCTGCCTCCTGAGAAATATTTTATTCTCACTAAAGCAAAGGAAGTTGTTGCCAGTTACAGGCCTGGAAAAACATCTCTTTCGACTATTTCCAAGAGCAGGAAGTATTTTGAGAGGGTTTATCAGGCAACAATAAGGGACATTGCAAAAAATAATAACATACAGATTGGTAAGGAAGAGATAGTTGATTTAGCCAAAATGGTTGCTCGTTACACTGTTGGTTATGGCATACTTGAAATCCTGTTGTCTGACAGGCGCATAACTGATATTTACATTGATTCTCCGATTGGCGGAAAACCTATTTATCTGGTTCACTCGGATTACGGGCAGTGTGAAACAAACATTATTTACACTCCTGATGAGGCCGAGTCTTTGGTAAGTAAACTGCGTGCAATGTCTGGCAGACCGTTTGATGAGGCACATCCTGTCCTTGACTTTGACTTACAGGATCTGGAGACAAGGGTAGCGGTTATTGGCCCGCCTTTGGCTCCTGACGGAATTGCTTTTGCTTTCCGTTTGCATAAAATGACTCCGTGGACTTTACCGCAGTTCATTGATGTTAACTACCTCACGCCGTTAGCTGCTGGATTATTATCATTTTTCGTTGACTCGCAGTCAACAATGCTTGTAACTGGTTCAAGGGGCTCTGGAAAAACTTCGTTGATGGGTTCGCTTATTCTTGAGATTCCGATGAACTCAAGGATTCTTGTTCAGGAGGACACTTTGGAGATTCCTGTTCCTTACATCAGGAACATTGGCTTTAACATGCAGAGAATGAAAACAAGGTCTGCTATTTCTGTCAGCCAGACTGCAAGTGAAGTATCTCCTGAGGAAGCACTGCGAACCGCCTTGAGGTTGGGTGACTCTGCAATAATTGTTGGTGAGGTCAGGAGCAAGGAAGCAAAGGTTCTTTATGAGGCAATGCGGATTGGTGCTGCAGGAAACATTATCATGGGAACAATCCACGGCGATTCTGCTTATAGTGTATGGGACCGTGTTGTTAATGACCTTGAGGTTCCTAATACTTCTTTTAAGGCAACTGATGTTGTTGTTGTGGCAAGACCGATAAGGTTTTCTGGTTCGTTAAAGAGAAACAAGCGTGTCGTGCAGATAACTGAAGTAAAAAAGCATTGGACAACTGACCCTGGGCTGGAAGGCGGATTGCTTGACCTGATGGAGTACACTGCAAAGAAAGACAAGATTGAACTTTTGGAAGACAACCTGAAAGAGTCGGACATTTTCTCGAAAGTAAGCAGGTTATCTGGCTTAACAATGGAACAAATCTGGCAGAACATCAAGATGAATGCCAATTCAAAGAGCTTTTTGGTTGAAATGAAGAACAAGCACAAGATTCCTCTTCTTCTTGAAGCTGAGAACACTGTGTTTGCTAATACCAAACTCATGCTGATAAAAGAAGAGCATTTGGAGGAGCATGGTTCACTGGATTATGCCGGTGCTTTGACCGAGTGGAAGGAATGGATAAAAGAAAACATGGTAAAACGAATAATTGAAAGGCAAAAGAAGGCGATATGATGCCTAGGCAAACAATGAAGAGGCCACCAAGCATAGGAGAACTCTACACTCAGATTCCTGCTTCTTTAGCAGAGTTCGAGAAATCAGAAACAAAGCTTGTTAAACGGGAAATGCCAAAGTTTGTGCAGTTCTGTAAGAGTATCCGCTCAAAATTCCCTTCATTAGGCAAGAGCGGTTCTTTTAACGAGAAAAACAAGATGGCTGTCGAGTTCCTTGACTGGGATCTCAGCTCGGAGGAGTACACTGCAGCCTTCAACTTTGTCATGATTTCTAGTCTCTTGGCTGCATCTTTAGTTGCAGCAGTACTTTTCTTTTCTCCGGTAAAAGACCTTATTGAGGTTGTTGCAGGGGCAATGGATTTCATGGTTCCCATATACATTTTTGCTCCTCCGATTATGGTTGCTCTTTTCATTGTCTATTGGTTCCAGGGTTATCCTTTAAAAATGGCGAATAGAGAGCAGATAAAGTCCCTTACTTATGTCCCTGAGATTGTCGGCTACATGAACATGTCAATGAAACTTGTTCCTAATCTTGAGAAGGCAATTGAGTTTGCAGCCGAGCACGGGAGGGGAAAAATTTCGGAGGACTTCAAAAAACTCATTTGGGATGTACAAATAGGAGTCCATACGACTCTCAGTGAGGGACTTGATATTCTTGCGTACAGATGGGGGAATTTTAGTGAAGAATTCAAGAAAGCCCTGATGATGATTCGTGCGTCAATTATTGAGGACAGTGAGGCAAAAAGATATGCTGTTCTTGACAAAACAATGGACGAAGTTCTCCTGACAATAAAAGAAAAAATGGAGGCTTTTGCAAGGGG
>CAZEVB010000017.1:8271-10702 GCA_964515835.1 uncultured archaeon
AAGTCTTTAGTTGGACCGGATACTCCGCAGATTCTTCCTTTTGATAAGGAAGAATCATATGTCCTTGAGAATGCGGGTTTGCCGGAAGATTATTTTGAAGAGGAAGGAAGACGTCACAGGGAACTAATTTCTGAAGGAAACACTGAGTTTGATGCGTTAAAAAAACTGGCTGCAGAAAAGAAATCTTTTTTTATGGCTCTTGAGCATGATGTTGCACCATACAACCTCATTTTTGGTTTACTAATAACTTTTGCGGTAGTAGTATCGGTTTTCCTTCATTTCACTAGTGTTTACAAAAGAAAAATCCAGAAAGAGGTCATGCAGATGGAGTCAGAATTCAAGGACTCTATTTACATTCTTGCCTCAAGGTTAGGTGAGAACAAGCCTATTGAAGATGCCTTAAGGTACACGAAAGACTTTTTGCCAAAAGCAAAAATCTCGACAAGAATTTTTGGCAGGACCATAGACAACATTTCTCTTTTAGCAATGCCGATTGATGCTGCTGTCTTTGACCCTAATTATGGTTCGCTTAAAGACATTCCAAGTAACCTCATTAAAGGTTCAATGAAACTCCTGATTGATTCAGTAAAACTGGGTGTTAATGTTGCTGCAAGAACAATGATTTCATTGTCAATACAATTGAGCAACATGGAAAAAGTCAGCAATATGCTCAAGAACCTCGTAAGCGAAATGGTCATGACAATGCGAACAATGTCGCTTTTTGTCGGGCCGATTGTCTTAGGAATAACAACCAGTTTACAGAGAGTAGTGGTAATAACAATTGCTTCAGTTAGTTATTCTTCCCTTACAGGCGGAGGAGCTAACGAGCTTCCTGCAGGAGCAGCAGAAGCTGCAGGTCTGCCAAGCACTTTCACTAACATGAATCTGGGCAGTCTCATAAAGGCAGATGCTATCGCAGAAATGGCTGACCCTACACAGTTCATAATCATTATCGCTATCTACGTTATTGAGCTGGTAATAATCCTAAATTATTTTACTACAAAATTAGAGGAAGATAACTCTTTGTTAGTTAAACAAAACCTGGCAATGTATCTGCCATTATCAGTAGCGATTTTTGTGGTTGCGGTAATAGCAGCTAACTTTGTGATTGCCATGTTCATGGGCGGAGGCGGGTTAATGTGAATGCTAAGGGTCAGGCATTCACATTATACAAAATGCTTATCTCAGTTATATTTATTTTTCTCATTCTCATGATAATCATTTCCGCAATAAACTATTTCGAGAATCTGCGTTTGGATGTCAGTACGCAACGCGTAATAAAGGCGATGAATGAGGCAGCTAAACAACCAAATAGTGATATCTTAAAGGTCGAGGATGTTTCCATAAAAAAGGGAACCGCTTTTACTGCAGAAGCCCTTTCAGAAGTATCCGGCTTGGAACCCGATTGCCTGACTTTTGACGCATTTGATTATCCTTCTGTTGAACTTGACACAGACAATTATGTCAGGACAACAGAATCGCTCTCAACAACTATTTACATTCGTTGTGCTTCTGACCCTGCGATATGTACTCCATGCACAATCTGTTGCTTATTCTCGTTAGGCAAAGAGATATCCTAAGCCTGTCATCCGCTATCAAAACATTTATATAATAGTTCGCCTCTTTTTAGTTAAAAATAAGGAAAGGTGATTAATTGCTTTCTATGAACAAAAAAGGACAGTCTTTCGATGTTTTCAAACTGCTCATTGCAGCGGTAATAGCCATCGTTATACTGTCAGTGCTCATGAGTATAATTGGTCAGATTGTTACTCCGACAGGAAAGCCGATTGATGTTGCAGGAAGATTAATTTCTTCTCTGAGGAACCCTTGGTATTCTGTAATGGGATCTGAATCTGTAACGTTTGATCTTGGCGAGAGCATTAACAGGGACGCACTCTCAGAAAAGAGCGCAGGAATACAACCAGAACAAATATGCTTATCAGCAGGCGCATTCCAAGACTCTGACATTTGGGAAGAAGGCTCTGAACAATCCTCAGTCAGATACTCAGGAACCACAAAAACAGACGTCAGATTCAAAGGAGTCTGCGGAAGAGCACAAAGACTAGCTGACGCAGACTATCTGTATGAAGACGAAAAGTTCGAGTATGACTGGTTTAGCAGCTGCGAGTGCCTTGAAGAAGAAGAACAAGAATGCTGTATTTTGGCAATTGTTCGTAAATAAATTTTTTGATTGGGGACTTTAATCCCCCTTCTCTATTATTTTTTTCTTATTCTTATTTTTTCAAATCAATACTATTTTATTATAGTTCAGTTACTATTCTATCATGCTAAGAATGCTTTTGCGTGAAGAAAAAGCACAGAGTGAATGGAGTTCCATTTACCTGCTTATAGTGTTCGCAATTGCGGCGCTGATTATTATTGCCCTAATAAAACCGATGTTCAGGCAAAGCATGAAAGTAGTACAGAAAGG
>CAZEVB010000018.1:0-1207 GCA_964515835.1 uncultured archaeon
AAAACTTGGGCTGAACTGCCCAGCGGAGGAGATGTTATTGAAAGTGCGTGATTACAAATAAGCCATTCTGGCATTTTGCACTAAAACTGATTTTTTTTATATTCATAGATAGACAGTAAAGGAGGGATTATTATGACTGACAAAACAATCAAGAAAGAAATCCAGGAAGAAATTAATGACCTTATTGTTCTCATGGAAGAAATCCAGGAAGACACCTCAGTACCAAGGAATATCCGCGCTGCTGTTGAAGAAGCCAGAAACAAATTAACAAAAAATGATGATTTAGATGTCAATGCAAGTTACGCAATTTACAATCTTAATGACATAACTAACGACATAAACATGCCCGCACACACAAGAACAGAAATATGGGCAATTATTTCTGCCCTTGAATCAATAAGGGAGAAAAATAAATGAGTCTAGAGGACAATAGCGAACTCAAAAAAATAGTTGAGTATGCCGCACTCAAAAACCTGATTATTACACAGGCTGCAATAGACCTGCTTAAAGAATCTAAAGATTACCAAGAAATTATTGACAACTTATCAGACGCGGGAAAAAACCTTGTCAACGAAGATGACGTAAAAGAAGAGATTGTGAAATCAAAAACAAAGGTAAGTTCTATTGTAAAAGAAGTTACTATTAAAAAATCGGGTTTCCGTGCAGAAGCAAAAGATACAGAACCTGATTTAAGAATCATGGAAGAATATGACATAACAAATAAGAGCAATTCCGAAGGAAAAGTAAACAATTTTTTAGAGCTCTTCAGAGACAAGTTCGAGTTTCTTTCAAGCATCCTCGAAAAAAGGAGCTCATTAAAACCAAAAAAAATCTCTCACCTAAAAAAAGTCGCTAGCGGAGAAAAAATAGACATCATAGGAATGGTTTCAGAAAAATGGATTACAAAGAAAGGAAACATTGCAATCAAAATAGAGGATTTGGAAAACGAGTGCATAGCAGTAATGAAACGCGACAACAGCCCAAAATCAAGGGACGCGGAAAACATTATTCAGGATGATGTTATCGCAATAAAAGGAAGCAAGATCTCTGAGAGCATGATCGGTATAGATGAGTTCTTCTGGCCGGACTTAGAACAACGCACCCCGAACTATGCAAACAGAGACATTGACTTAGCACTAATCTCAGACATCCATGCAGGAAGCAAGTTATTCATTGAAAAAGAACTGGCAAACGCAATAAAATGGCT
>CAZEVB010000018.1:1307-5016 GCA_964515835.1 uncultured archaeon
GAATTAAGCCAAATGAACAACATGCATTTTGTTGGAAGCCCAAGCTGGTTCGAAGTCGAAGGCCTAAAATCAATTATTTACCACGGTGCTTCACTTCATGCGCTTTACAGGTCAGTAAAAAATCTCGATGTGAGAAAACCTGAAAAAGCCATAATAGAAGTTCTGAAACGAAGAAGCCTAATGACAGGATATGGTTTGTACCAGCCTTATATTCCTGAGAAAAAAGATTATCTCCTGATAAGAGAAAACCCGGACATTTACTTCGGTGGAGACATGCACCATTACGGCATCGGGCAGTATAGAGGATGCACAATAATGAACAGCAGTACATGGCAGTTGCAAACAGACTTCCAGAAAGAACAGGGACATATACCAACTCCCGGAATCGTATTAACAATGAACCTGAAAAACAGGCAAATAGAAAAAAAAGGTTTTTACCAGGGCGACGAACAATGAGCAGCAAAATAAAAATCAACAAAGAACTGGCTCGCGACAGCCAAACAAATACATACTTTGATTTGCTTGCGGAAAGAGCAAACGAACAATTTAAAGTAGCTGAAAAAGTACGTGCTTTAGGCAAAGACCCTTCATTGGAAGTAGAAAGCAAGCCAAGTGCAGATCTTGGCGAAAGATGCGAAAACATTATTGGTCCAAAGGGACTTGCAAAAAGATATGCAGAACTCTACAAACAGGATAATAACCGAGACAGAGTAGTATTCAAGATATTTGAAGAAATCCTGAATCAAAAACTAGTGAAAATTGAGGATAAAGAAAAACGATTAGAGCAGGCAATCAAATCATGCCTAATGATTGTCACAGAAGGAGTTGTTGTGGCCCCGATTGACGGTGTGCCTTCAGTAAAAATAAGCAAGAACTTTGATGAGACAGAATACGTTGATATTTACTTTGCAGGTCCAATAAGGGCAGCAGGGGGAACAGCACAGGTTTATCCGCTCATTTTAGGGGACTATGCAAGACAAATACTCGACCTGGACAGATACAAACCAACAGAAGAAGAAGTTGAAAGATATGTTGAAGAAAACCAGATTTATGACAGCATTGTAACACGACAATACAAGCTCAGTCCGGAAGAAGTAAGAAAAATTGTGAAAGGGTGCCCAGTGTGTATTAATGGCGAGCCGACTGAAGAACAGGAAGTTGCCATAAACAAAGACTTACAGAGAATACCCAATAATAGAATCAGGGGCGGAATGTGCTTGGTTATCAGCGAAGGAGTCGCACTAAAAGCAAGGAAAACACTGAAGTACGCCAAAATGCTGAACTTAGACTGGAGCTGGTTAGAGAACATCATTAAGGTTGACAAAGGAGAGGTCGGCGCAGGAAAAAGCTTCAAACCGAATTACAAGTACCTGTCAAGAATTGCCGCAGGACGACCAATCTTTTCATACCCCTCCAAAAAATTTGGTTTCAGACTGAGGTACGGCAGGGGAAGAAACACAGGAGTAATGGCAAAAGCAATCCACCCAGCCACAATGTACATATTAGACGAATTTCCTGCAATAGGCACGCAACTAAAAGTAGAACTGCCCGGCAAAAGTGCAGAAGTGTTCCCATGCGACACGATTGAAGGACCGATAGTGAAACTCGATAATGGGGAAGTAAGAAAAATACAGAGCGCTGAAGAAGCTATTCTACTGAAAGACAAGATAAAAGAAATAATATTCTTAGGCGATTATCTGTGTACACTCGGAGACTTCAGAAAAACAGCGCACCCGTTAATGCCTGCGGGTTACTGCGAAGAATGGTGGGCACTAGAACTCGACAAACTAAAAGACAAGGCAAAAGAAAAGAAAATAGCTATTGAGAAGTTTGTTAAAGACCCATACGATATAGGTCCTTACACTGCAATCGAATTATCCATGCAACTGGGAATTGCACTACACCCAGAATACACGTTTTATTACAAAAGCATGGATAAAGCTTTACTCTTGGAACTTGTGAAAGCAGCAAAAGAAGCAGAAAAAAAATTCAGGGAAAACAGGGTAGTCGGCGCTGTCTTTGAAAACCAGGAAAACATAAAAAAAGCAATGGAAGAAATTGGTTTACCACACAGGGTAGAAGAAAACACTCTGATAGTTGGTGAAAAATATGCTTACCCTTTACTAAAAACACTCGGTGTTTTTTCAGACAAAAAACCAGCTGAAGAAAAAGAAAACCTCGAGTTATTGTCAGAACTATCAGACATTACCATCAAAGACAAGGAAGGCAGTTTTGTTGGAACACGAATGGGCCGGCCTGAATCAGCAAAACCACGCGAGATGGTCGGAAAACCCCATGTCCTGTTCCCGATCGGACTTCAGGGAGGTCCGACAAGATCAATAAACAAAGCATCAGAGAACGCATCAAAATCAAGGAGCAACGGAATCAATGCAGAAATAAAATTCTATTACTGTAAGAACTGCAAAAAAATCAGGGAACAGCAAACCTGTCACGAATGTGGAAACAGGAATGAAGACGCAAGAAAATGCCCTAACTGCGGAAAAATGACAAGAAAAGAAGTCTGTTCAGCATGCAACACAGAAACAATAACATTTGAAAGGAGAAACATAGAACTAGAAACACTTTTCTCCAAAGCAGCAAAGAATCTCTCAGTAAAAATTCCAGACATAGTTAAGGGAGTAAAAGGCCTGATAAATGAAAACAAGGTTGCCGAGCCGCTTGAAAAAGGAATTCTGCGTGCAAAAAACAATATTCATATCTTTCGTGACGGGACAACAAGATTTGACATGATTAATGCCCCCCTGACACACTTCAAGCCAAAAGAAATTGGTTTGTCTATCGAGAAACTAAAAAAACTTGGTTACACTCATGATATCAAAGGCAAGGAACTGGAAGAAGAGAACCAAATGCTTGAATTGTTTGTACAGGACATGGTTGTCAATGAAAACTGCGGAGAATTCATGGTAAGATGTTGTGCATTCATTGACGAATTACTCGCAAAATATTACAAAATAGAAGCATATTATAACGTGAAAAAGAAAGAAGACCTTATAGGAGAAATCTGTTTAGGATTGGCACCACACACGTCAGCAGGAGTTGTCTGTAGGATAATCGGTTTTACTAAAGGCCGCGTGAATTTCGGGCACCCCTATTTCCATTTAGCAAAAAGAAGGAACTGTGACGGGGATCAGGACAGCGTAATGTTACTGCTTGACTGCCTGCTGAATTTCTCGCTTGAGTATCTTCCAAGTACAAGAGGAGGCAGAATGGACGCACCGCTAGTATTCACTACCACAATCAATCCGCAGGAAATAGATGACGAAGTCCATGAAATGGAATCCTGCTTCAGTTTTCCGTTAGAATTATACGAAAAAAGTCTTGAGTATGCACCGCCAAATTTAGATATTGAAAGAGTAAAAGACAAGCTTGGGAAAAAAGGACAGTACCGCGACATTGGTTTTACTCACGATACTGCAGTCTTTGACTTTGGTCCTGACACCTCACAATATGTTCTCCTCAAAAGCATGGAAGAAAAAATCACCAGGCAGGCAGAACTGCAGAACAAGATAAGGGCAGTTGAACACAAAGATGCCTTAGAACGAGTACTTATGAGCCACTTTATACCTGACATAATCGGCAATGCAAGATCCTTCTCAAGGCAGACATTCAGGTGCAGCAACTGCAACACAAAATACCGGAGAATACCATTAAGCGGAGTATGCAGAAAATGCGGGAGAGACTCAATTAT
>CAZEVB010000018.1:5116-8426 GCA_964515835.1 uncultured archaeon
CCAAGGAAAACCCAGAGAATAACCAGTATAGCAATTATTCCCAAGACAATTACTTGTGTTGACTTGTCATTCATGAAACTGTTAAAGAAAGAACCTGTTTTCGGGGCAACGGATTTTCCTACTTCGTTAGTGTATTTGACCCAGGAGCCAGGATTTTTGAGTTCATCTATTGTCTCTGCAGTAATATCAAGCCAGCCTTTTTCTCTCTCAGGAATTTCTTCCTCATCCATTATTTCTCCGCTGACAGCATTAATTTCCATCCGATAGTTCTTTTCAGTTATTGTAACAGAGGTGCTCCAAACAGGCAAATAAGTTTTTTCCACTGCAGAAATAATCACATTTTCTTTTGCAATGCCGAGATTAGAAGCTAATTTAACTCCCGCAATCTCTTTGACATCCAAAGAAGAAAACTTTGCCTTTCTTACTTCAAAAGGATAATCTTCTGAAGGTTCATTAGAAGTTTCTTTTTCAACAGAAACATAAAGAGAAGCAGTTGCTTCATCAAGCCCGCCATGCATACCATCAAAAGACATTTTTCCGGACGCGAGTTCTTTTGTTTTCTTTTCGCCCTTGTCTTCCTTTTCTTCATAAGCAGTGTAGTTAAATATCCAGTAAGGCAGGTAAATTAGTTTCAGGCTCCCCACCTGAAAATCTTCCCAGTACTTTGATTTTACAAGAGCATCAATTAGTTCAATAGTCTTTTCAATCGGAAAAGAAACCGGGAAAGCAGGTGCATCCAAGTACATAAGAAAAAGATAGTTCTTCAATAATTTAAGTTTATTGGTCTAATAAAGAAAGGACAAGTTATGTGCCTTGCCTCTTTTTTATTATCTTAACCCTGCTTGGCGTAACCAAAACCTTGTCATGAGAAATTCTTGCGATATCCCCATTAATCTCTTCTATCGCATCCCTCATTTGAGTTATGAGATCCCTGAGTTTAATGGCATTTCTCCTTGAAAGATCCGCAATATTAACGAGTACAAGGTTGCCTTTCTTTGCTTCTTCTATGACTAAGTCCTTGTCCGCGTCAGAAGCCAATAGAATAGGCTTAACAAACGCATCAGCGTCCTCATAAATAGTTTCATCATCTTCGTCTAGTGTATTTAAGAATTCCTCTATATCTACTTCTTCTTTTTTTCCAAGCACCTTTTCAACAAAAGTCAAGCAATCACCCCAAATGAATAAAATTAATCTATACCACTAAGATAGCAAGATATTTTAAGGATAATGGAAATAAGGAGTATACATAACAGAACAACTATCTGTTATAAACTAACAGCAAACAAAAATAGTTCTACATATTAAATTTGGCTCTTTATCTTCTCTGCAATCTTTTGGCCAATAACTCTCGACAAATCCTGAATATCAGTTTTCTTTAATTGCGCCAAGGTCTTTATACCGGCCCTGAAAATACGCCTTGCCCGCACACGGCCAATGTACTTCACACTGACAAGAGGCAGGAGTTCTTCCCGTATACCATACTTTAGGCGCTTCCTGATTTTCTGAAGGTTAACATAATGGTTATCATAATTGAGGAGCCGTGCTAACTCAAAAGCACTGTAAATAAGCCAGTCAGCACGCTCTAACTTAGAATGTACGACACCGGGCTGAACATTATAAGCTTTGAGCAACTCCTCTTCAGAGTTCTCGTTTATCCAGTCAAGAAGAAGCAGGGAAGCATTGAACTTAGCGAGAATATTATGGTCCTCGAACTGTTCTTTCTCAACATTAATCGGCAGAGAAGAAGCATTCTCCATTAACTCCTGCCAGACAACCTCTTCTTTTTGTCTTGATACAGGCACCCATGGCAAAAACTCGCTGGTGTTTGCAACAAGATAAAGATAAAAGAGCTCGTTCTTTGGGTTTTCTTTTAGCGAGTTAATGATTGTGTAAGCTGACTGCGGATCAAGGTACAGCTGTGAAACCCTCTTTCCCAAGGGCGTTGCCTCAAACCTATTTTCGTCCCCGTCCAGAAAACCCATTTCGTGGAGTTCTCTCAGAACAGGATTGACTTTTTCAAGAATCTCCGAACCAGGATTCTGAACATAATAAAATGTTTTTTCGAGGAACTCTTCCAGTGAAAGCAAATCAAAAACAAAACCATTTGCAATTGCAGAGAGAAGATGAACCCTTAAAACTGGTTCGTGGGAAAGCTGTGAATAAATCTCTTCAGGTTTTCCTCTGACATAGAACTCCTGGAGTTCGTCCTTTTCTGCCTCTGACTTTGCAATCAAAACCGATTCTCCGTGATCATCAAAGTCTGGCCTGCCTGCACGACCAGACATTTGCTTATATTCTGAAACAGGAATGCGCTGGTTGCCAAAGGAAGTGTACCTGTAAACAGAGGAAATGATTACACGAAAAGCAGGCATGTTAATCCCTGCAGCCAAAGTCGGTGTCGAAGAAACAACTTTAACCAGATTTTTCTTGAATGCATCTTCTACTATTTCTCTTTGTTTATTCATTAAACCAGCATGGTGAAAGGCAACTCCCTGTTTTACGAGCTCTGCTAAAAGTCTGCACTGCTCAGTTGGACTCTCCAAAGCAGTCAGGATTTTAGCTGCTTCTCTTTCCAGTTCGTCTTTTGTTTTAGAATCAATTACTTCTGAAGTCAAATAAGCAAGTTTTTTTGCGTAATCCTGCGACCTCTTGCGAGTATTTGCAAAAACAAGAAGCTGTTTCTTTTTCTCTAATGTGTCTGAGACAATCGACTCTATAGGCGTTCCTTTTTCGTTAATTGTTACAGGAGAACCATTGTAAAGAATTCCGTCAAAATAAACTGTTTCAGTTAACTTAACCGGCCTGTAATCAGAATCAACTAAATTAGCATCAAGCCACTCAGCAATCTCTTTCGAATTAGGAATTGTGGCACTTAAACCAAGAACCTGCATGCTCTTATTCATTAACCTTAATGCAGAAATCATTATCTCAAGAGTAGGACCCCGGTTAGAACCCAGTGAATGGATTTCGTCAACAATCAAGAGACCAACAGAAGAAAGCCAGTCTTCCCTGTGCCTGATTATGCTGTCTATTTTTTCGTAAGTAGAGAAAATAATGTCATAACCTGACAGGTGTTTGCTGCTGACATCAAGATCGCCTGTAGTTAAAGCTGCACGGACAGAAATATCAGAGTATTTTCTTTTGAATGAACGGTAATGCTCGCTGGCAATTGCCTTAAGCGGACACACGTAAACAACTTTCTTTTTCTTTTTTATGATAGAGTTTAATGCAAGGAGTTCTGCGACAACTGTTTTTCCTGCAGCTGTCGGTGCACTGACAACCATGCTTTTTTCCTGCCAAGGCCTGTCCA
>CAZEVB010000018.1:8526-10569 GCA_964515835.1 uncultured archaeon
GCAATAAACTCATATGCTTTCTGGAGCGCGAGAATTGCTTTCGGCAAGTCGTTTGCACCTAAGCTTGTCGTGCTCTTCCAGTTGCCTTCCTTGTCCTTGTAGCGCCTGTCAAAGGAAACTGAATAAAATTTCCTGTTTTCCTGACCTTCGTTTTCCCAGATAGCAAGCTGAATTCCGCCTACCGAGAATTTTTTAATTGGAGTAGCCAAACCCACCACCTCTATTATCTTTGCAATGAAATACTTATAAAAGAAAGCAGACGACTATGCCGGTGCCAACTGCCCGCCCAGTTGACCAGTAGCGAAATCAGCTGGCACTTTTGAGCCATTCTCGCTTTGCTCGAATGCCTCCTGCTAACTTTCGCTCACAATCACGAATGATTATTTCTTCACAAACTGGAAAACCTTGTAATCAAAGACATAACCGCGTTTTGCATTAGACACAAAATGGAAGGTTAATCCGAACTTTTCTTTCAGCATTTTTAATTCTTCTTTTTGTCTTGCTCTGCTTAAAGACTGCCAGTGATTTGTCTGGATTCTCTCATTAACAAAACCAAAACCGCGGTTTTGTCTTATGTTAATTCTTTTCTTAAGAGTCTTTGGTTTGGATAACTGGTAAAAAGTGTAACCGACAACTCTTCCTTGTACCCGCACTGCAACAATATGGGTTTTCATATCAGGATGTTTTGTCAGTCGATTTATTGCCATGTTGATATCAAGAATACTTGGCATGACTACCTGTTGCTGGCCTTTTGTGTGGTTATGCGTATGGACAGACATTGTCTCTCCTTTTCTCGGATTGCGGGAAAGCACACTAAAAGATTTTTCTTCGGCTGCTTTGCTTGCCCTAACTAATTGTTTGCCAGGTTGCTTGTAATAACCCCGCTCACGAGTAATAGGAGATTTTTCAATTACCTGAGTAGGTGTACTACTAAATAAGGTATTTGCCACTGGTTTTTTCATGCCTGCTCTTGTCTTACCTATGAGAATCACTGTTTTAAAAACTCTGACTCAATAAGTTCTTTTATCTTTGCAGGTTCAGAAGCAAGTTTTATGAGCCTTGTCTGTCCCTTGATGCCTTTTCCCGAATTAGTTGTTACAATTAAACCATAAATCTCGAGCTCTGAAATGTATTCCCTGTACCATCTTGCCGAGACTGCGGATTCTTTGAAGTGCTTCGCTACCTTTTCATACTCCCGATAGACTTCTCCGGAGAAAAGAACCCCCTCCTCAATCCTTCCTGTTATTGTTTTGTAAGGATTATTTTCAAGACTAAGTTTAGCAATAGCATAAAGAACAAACTTCTGTTGCTCTGGAAGAGTATTAACAAGACTAAAAATTATTTCCTCTTCAACTGCCTTCCTTGCTTTCCTTACCTCTTCATCAGTAACAAAACTCTTTTCGCTCTTATCAGCCAGTTCTCCTGCTTTAAGCAGAAGCATTATTGCTGTTCTAGCATCACCGGATTCTTTTGCAGAATAAGCTGCCGCCAAGTTAATTGCAGAATCAGAAACCGTATTCGGCTTGAATGCCTTTTCTACTCTTTGTTTTAAAATCTCGGTTAACTCAATGGCATTGTAAGGAGCAAACACCATTTCCTGCTGACAAAGACTGCTCTTTGTCCGCGGATCAAGCCTTTCCTTGAACCTCACATTATTGGAAATACCGATTATTGAAAGCGAACCTTTATCTATTTCGTCATTACCTCGAATAAGCCCATAAACCAGTTCATCAAGATCCCTTACCTTGTCAATCTCGTCAAGAATAATTATCACATGATTGCCCCTGCCTGCATGAGACAAGAGTTTCTCATAAATGAATGCAGCAGAAAAACCAAGGAAATTTTCCTCAGGATAAAAATCCTTCACTATCTTGCTCAAGATCCTATATTTTGAATTGTGTGTCCTGCAGTTAACATAACAACACTCAGCACAAACATTATTTGAGGAAGCAAACTCATTCAGCTTGTTCATAACATGCTTAGTTACACAGGTTTTTCCTGCGCCAACCTTGCCATAAATAAAAATATTTTCAGGCCTCTTGT
>CAZEVB010000019.1:0-10565 GCA_964515835.1 uncultured archaeon
TATCGCGAGTACTTATATATGTGCGGTTGATAAACAATCAACCAAAAGGTTGATTATTGTCGTACCTCTCTTTCATTATCCTGCCAAATTTTGTTATTTCGTCCAGCCACGCGGTGTTTATTGCGTAGGTGAAGTCCTTTTTTGTGAGTATTCTGTTTCCCAGAAACTCAATATGGGGAACTACGAGAGCAAGGGCGTCGGCTTGAACATATAACTGCAGTGGGTGCATTTACCCTCTACTCTTTTTCCCCAATCAGGCGGGAAGCTTGAGGAAGCGGCGCATAAATGGGTTAAGGATGCGAATGTGTGCTCACTTTACAGGATAAGTGGCGACTATGATTTGCTGATAATTGCGAAATTCCACAACACTAAAGAGGTTGACGAGTGGAACCAGAAGATATTTGCCGACACAGAGCTGATTGAAAGGACAAGCATGAGCATTGTTTTTGGGATTGAGAGGGAAGGCACGAGCCCTGGCGAGATAACTTGAATTTGTCATATAAAATACATAGGAGAACTGGCACAGGGGTTCATTTTTTGGGGGGGGGGGGAAACTTATAAATATATGAATCAACTCTTTGTATCTAATAGTAAATTAGTAAATTCTTGTCAATGATTTTATATGCCTAAAGCGACTTTCGGAAATGCAATTGACGGCTCTCTTGGGGGGGGGTACCTATCCAGAAAAAAAGAAAAATAGCCCTCTTAGCTGCTCTGCTTTTTTTCAGCATCATGGTTTTTGGCGCTGTCATTACTACACTCGCTGGTGGCGAGTCCAGCAAGCTCTTTTCATTTTTAGGTGCAGGGACACAGACAGACTACTTCACAATTCCCCTTGATGCAAACATTACTTCTGCCTCAATGTCTCTGACTGGCTCAGCAGATTTTGACACCAATTATTATTTTGATGTCAACGGGCAGGCGCAATTCAACGCAGGGACTTACTCCAACACAGATTATAATACACTTGACGCAAACGGCTTTGTATACTTAACAAGCGGAAGCACTAGCGGGGATTACAACAGCATAATCTTTGATACAAACACTTTTGCCGACTTTAATTCACTCCACTGGGATTACAAAAAATACAACTGCCCTGTGGGAATGGCTTTTATTCCAAAGCTTGGCGGCTTTTGCATTGACCAGTATGAGGCAAGCCACTCGGATGCTTCTTTTTGTGACAATGCCAGTGCTTGGACTGGGACTTGTGAAAATAATTATGGTACATCTTCGATTCCTGCGAGTGTTGCCGGCAGAATTCCATGGGCTACCATTACGCAAACAGCTGCCATAACAGCCTGCACTGAGGCAGGAAAGCATTTGTGTTCAAGTGCAGAGTGGATGGCTGCTGCGAATATTAACGGGCAAGTATATGACTTAGACGATGCTTTTATTGATAGTACGTGTAATGTGGATGCTACTAATAATTGTTTAAACCATAGTGAGACTAGTGGCGAAGCATGTAATACTGGTAGTTTTTCGGATTGCAAGTCGGCAGAAGGAGTTTATGACTTGATTGGAAATGTTCAGGAGTGGAATAGTGATGTTGTTGACGTGAATATAAATTCGATGAATGGTAGTTGGCAGTATCCGAATGATGATACTCCTTCAAAATTGTGGGGTAATTCAGAAAAGAGTGAGCATTATGGAAATGACGGGGTTTATACCAGTGCCACAAAAACGGGCCGGGCTGTCATCCGTGGCGGCACTTGGCCCGATGGGAGCCTTGCGGGGTTGTTCGACATCTACCTGTCCGCTGCGCCGGGTGGTTCGAACAGCTACATCGGTTTCCGCTGCTGCAGTACGTCTTGAATCTGGAATTTGGGAATCTGAAAAAATTTTTTTTAAAACAACAAGGAATCAAAAATGAAAGAAAAAAAAAATATGCAGAAAAATTCAGTAACTGCTGTTAAAAAAACAGAAACCCCTGTCCAGAAGATAATTTTCAATTGCCAAAAACCTGCTTTGGGGGTGTGGCTGAAATGCTTGAAGACCTGAAATTATTCCACAAGACATATGAGTTCCTGAAATGGCTGCACGTCCTGCTGAACAAGTTCCCCAAAGCGGAAAAATACATGCTTGCCCAGAGAATAGACAACACCGCGCTTAATGTCCTGGAGGGCATTATACAATCAAACAATGAATTTGACAAAACAAAGTCCTTGGAAAAAACAATCGTTGAATTGGACAAGCTCAGGATATTCTACCGCATGGCAAAAGACCTGAAATTCATGAGCATTGACCAGTATGAGTATGGTTCAAAGGCAATAGACGAAATAGGCAAAATGCTGGGAGGATGGTACAAAAATTCTGGTTCCAAAGTTTGATTGGATTGGAACTGGGCTGGATTGAAAAAAAGCGGCTGGGCCGGGCTGTCATCCGTGGCGGCAATTGGAACAATGGGAGCAATGCAGGGTTGTTCTACATCAACCTGAACAATGCGCCGGGTAATTCGAACAACAACATCGGTTTCCGCTGCTGCAGTAGCCATGCTAGCCAGATTCCCTGCTTTTACGGAAGCAGGGGGCAGAGCAAATGTATGGGTACATCAATCCACTTCCAAGCTGCAAAAAAAGCTGAATAGCAACGAAAAAAGACAGCGGCAAGTAAACGCCTTGTTGAAAGCCGCTGGCTTTAATTGCACTAAAAAAAATCAGGGAAAGAAAAAATGAAAACACAAAAAAATTTGTTTGGGCAGGTTTGCTCTTTTGAAAACCTTTACGAGTCTTACCTAAAGGCAAGGAGAGGCAAAAATGATTCAGGCGAAGTGCTCAAATTCACTTACAGCCTTGAAAACAACTTGATTACTTTGCAGAAAGAACTGCAGAACCAAACATACAAAACAGGTCATTACAGGCACTTTACTGTATTTGAGCCAAAGAAAAGGGAGATTTCCGCCCTGCCCTTCAGGAACAGGGTAGTGCATCATGCTATTTGCGGGGTAATAGAGCCAATTTTTGAAGAAACATTCATTTTTGACTCATACGCCTGCAGGAAAAGCAAGGGAACCCATGCAGGGGCAAACAGGCTGCAGGGCTTCCTTAGAAAAAACACAAAAGGCTCTTTTGCGCTGAAATGCGACATAAAGCATTATTTTCCAAGCGTTGACCACAAAACACTGAAAAAAATGTTAAGGGATAAAATTGCCGACAAAAAACTCCTGGCATTGCTGGACCACTTAGTTGACAGTTCGGGGGAAGAAAAGGGCATTCCAATAGGAAACCTCACAAGCCAATTGTTTGCAAACATTTACCTTAACAAACTTGACCGCTTTGCAAAGCAAGAATTGAAGGCAAAGCACTACATCAGGTATATGGACGACTTTGTCCTGCTCTGCAGCTCAAAAAAACAACTGCAGTGCTGGAAAGGGCAAATCAAGCAGTTTCTGCACTCAATCAAGCTGGAATTCAGCGGGAAAAAGACAAATGTTTTTCCAATTTGCAGGGGCATAGACTTTCTGGGCTACAGGCTGTTCGCATTCCACAGGCTAATCAGGAAAAGCACTGTCAAAAGGTTTTTGCAAGGAATCAAAGCAAAAATCAGGCACTATCTTTCAAAAGAAATCTCTTTTGAAAAACTAATGGAAAGCTTCAACAGCTGGGAAGCCTACCTTGTGCACGGAAACAGCCACGCACTGAAAAAAAGCATTTACAGGGGGTGCTTCAAAAATGTTTTCTAAAAAGCACATCCTGCTGGCGGTTCTTGCCTTGTTCTGCTTTTCAAATGCTGTGGCTGTAAACCCGACATGGAACACAATTTATGATGTTTATGGGGTTTATGCCTTTGACCAAACAGCCGATGTCAACCTTTCCTTGCAAGTGCGAAGCTGTGCCACAAGCAATTGCTCTGATACAAGTTTCAGCGGTCCCGACGGAACAGCATCAACGTGGTTTACAACAGATTTCAACAACAATAATATTTTATGGGACCTGAATGTTATTCCAAACAACAGGTATTTCCAGTATACTGCGCGTTTTACCCGGCTTAGCACAAGTGCCCTGCTTGGCAGCGAAGATGTTAATGGCATAGATTACAATGTCTTTGCTTCGGCAAGGTTGTATGACACAAATGTAACCTACAACAGTGCCCCATTAAATGTTGCGTTCAATATCGCGAACAATGACCTGAACTCGTGGACAAGGGCTACTGGCCTTTCTTCGGTAACAATCAATGACTCAAACACATCCCCCGGATTTTCCTCTTTATTAAACACTGCACTATTAGCAGGAGGTGGTTGTGGTTGCACTGGCTGCATTTTCTATGATTCAAACAACTACTGCGCGATTCCTTTCTCTTTAAGCAGTTCAACTAGGGGAAAAATTACAGTTTCAGATATCAATATCCAGTATGGCTTGACTACGCTAAAGGGGAAGCTGACAACATTCAAGGAAGGCAAGCCGCGCTCATTCTCGGGCTCAGGCGAGAAAATAACAATAAGGTTTGATGCGAACAGGTTAAGCGTTGCCCCTGCAGTAACAATAACAGACAGTGCAGGCACTGCAAAAGTATCTACTGCATCAATGACCAACAGGGCCACAGGTGACCTCAATTCTTATGATTACAATTATTCTCTTAATGGTGCTGATGGCTGGTATGATGTCACAGTAGGCACACAGACTTTCCTGAAAGCATTTTACCAAAGTCCTGTCTGGCAGAGCAGGTATTTGAGCAGTGATGGAAACACCTTCCCTTTCAGCATTGATGTTAATGTCCTTGAGCCCAATGTTTCGCAGAGGTGGTTTGCGCCAATAGACAGGGCAATTGACTTCAATTACCTTGCAATGCAGTCATCAATAAGGGTCCTTGACTATAATGGCACCAATTACCTTGAAATACCCTCGCAGGCATATTCAGCAACCTCTTCAGGGAATTACATCAGCAGGGCAAATATAGTGTTCCTTGCATCGCTTGACCTGAATGAGAGCAGACAATTTTTCATAAACTACGGGGCTGTTGACAAAAACAAAACTTACACATCAGACCTGAACACTACTGTAACCGCAAATTATTTGTTCGACTTAAACAACAGCTATTACCGTGCTACAGTTGATACAAATCAAGGGGGAGTAATTACAAGAATTTCAAGCTTGATGGGTTCAACCCTTGACCTCAATGGCTACAATCCAATGCAATTATCCCCTGAACTGGTGATAAACCCGACAACATATCGCGCTTCAGACATGCCAAACCCGACAGTCAGCATCCAGGCATCAGGTGCTTTGGTTTCAAAAATCACTTTTGCCTGGGTTTTTTCGCCTGTAATCGACTACAACATTTCCTACCTTTTCTATTCAAAAAACCCATTTTTCCTTGTTGACACAAATGCAGTTGCATTGTCAGCAGCTGTCTGGAGCAATTACTCTGATTCCTACTTTTTTGCAGCTCCCTCCAAATTCACAAAACTCGCAGTCAATACTGCAGGGACAGTTTCAACATTTGATGTCAATGCAGGCAATACCTCAAGAACTCTGGGTGACATAAACTTTTTGGGATTGTACAATAAAACAAGTTTTGATGCTTTAGGGGAAATATTTATCCAGAAAAGCTCGTCGGAAACAATAAGCGCATCAACAGCAACAGCCGACACATCCGGCAATTTCTACTGGAAAAGAAGCCTTTATACAGGCAGTGTTTTAGCCAAGGATTATTTCAACACAAGATCAGCTATTGCAATTTTTAACCCCTGGAATGAATACAGTGACCTCAACAGTATAAACAACCAGCTTCAGAATTCATTGTCAACAGCAATAGGCAGCACAGCAACAAGCGATTCAGTGCCTCCTGTAAACAATTCAATAGACCACACACCCTCATCAGATGCAAACGATTCGGCAGACCTGAACTGCTATTCGACGTGGACAGACGATCTTTTGATGAATTATGTTGACACAAACATTACAGGTCCTGACTTAAATATCCAAGCAAGCCAGACTTCAACTCTCACAGGCATGACCGCATCATATCTTATTCCTGCAGCACAATTGAATGCAGGTACAATAATCTGCAGCTTTACTGCCTATGATGTCGCAGGAAACCATACTGCTGCAACTGAATCCTTTGCCGTGAAAGATGTTTCTGCGCCAAGCGTCAGTTATGTAAACACCCCTGACACTAATGCCCTGATAGACCCAGGCACTGACATTAATGTGGATGCAAATATCAGCGAATACTCAGCAGCAGGCATAAGTCAGGTGATACTCTACACAAGAGTATACAATGACACAAATGCAGTATGGAATGATTGGAATGCAATAACCATGCAAAATGACGCAAATTACAGCAGCTACACTTACCATTACACTGCATCCTTTACTACGACTTCAGGCGCAAACAGCATCTGGCAGTACAAAATCTATACTAAGGATGTAAACGGTTATGATGCCAATACTGAGGCAGTAACCCTTTACTCCTATTGGGAGAGAACCTGGCAATTAACCCCTGCAAGCTTCGGCAACAAATCAGGCAATTATTCCACAACAATTGCAGTGGGAGACCTGAACATAACAAACACAGGCGATGAAGCCCTTGACTTTACAGTTACAAGCAATTGGGACACTAAAACCGCGATATATTACAATGGCACTGCGGAATCGGCAGCTGGCTACAGCTTTTCTTTAAATCCGGGAGACATAAATACATTGGCTATAACAGTAACCGCAAAAACCGCTGAAAGGAGCGATAGCCTGACAATTACAGCAACTCCAATCCTTGGCTCGCCTGACCAAAATACTGCAACTGCAGCTATCATAAGCACTGCAGGCGGCCCGTTCATGCTCATAGAATGGGTGGACACAAATAGCAGTGTTATCCAGGGAAACACGGGAGTAAAATACACTGCACGGCTGACCAATGCAGGAAATTCCGACGCAAACACAATAACAATGGCATGGACCATTCCTTCGGGATTCACTTTAACAACCGGCAGTTCCAGTTCAGCACTTTCTACCCTTGCAGTCAATAGCGTAGTCACAAACACAATTATAGCTTCAGTCAGTAATTCTGCCTCGGTAGGCCTGAAAACAGTGACTTTCACGGCAGGCTGCTGCAGTGACTCAAGCAGGGCACAGTCATCAACAACAAGCGTGACAATAAACCCGAAATCCACAACAACAACTGTAACAGTAACGCCGACTGTTACAGTGGGCGGCGGAGGCTCAAACTGGGGCGGAAGAGGTTCTTCCGGCGGAGGAAGCTCAATCATCGGCAAAAAAGATGTTTTATCGACAGAGGAGGAAAAAAATGCTTTCTTCAATACAACCTCGGTTATAGAACTGGTCAACGGAAAGACAAAACAATTTACAGTCAAGGTAACAAACCCATTGTCGGATGCAACCCTGCTTGGCCTGTCAATTGAGTTGAGCGGCTTATTGTCAAAATATGTAACAATCAGCCCGCAAGAAATCCCAAGGCTGGATGCTAACAAGACAATAACAATAACCCTCCACATTACAGCGCCAAAATATTTCACAAAAGGCACGCAGGACATGAACTTTGTAATTACCGGGAAGGCACAAACAGATAACAATGAACTGCTGAACTTCAGGGAAGACAGGGTATTAACCCTTGAAATACACGATTACAGCAGGGAAGAAACAAGCCAGGCGCTCAAAAAAGGTCAGGCAACAATAAATGACCTAAGGCAAGAAGGGTATTATGTACAGAATCTTGCCCAGGACTATTCTGATGCGCAAAACGCATTTGCGAAAAGGGACTACGAAACAGCAATGGCTCTTGCAAATACAATCATCGGCTTCAGGCAGAAAGTCATTGATGCAAACCAGGCGATAGCAGAGCTTGAAACAAAAATAGAATCCGCAAAAAAATCAGGCATTGCCACATACCAGACAAGCAAGCTGGTCCTGCTCGCAAAGCTTGCCCTGCAAAGGGGGGATATTGACAGCGCTCTCGCTTCCTTAAAGGATGCGACTATGACCTATGCGCTTGAGACAAAAGGCGAAATAAATATTTTTGTGACTCTGGGGCAAAACTGGAAACTGTCGCTGGTTGTACTTGCAGCGCTTATAATAACCTTCGTATTGTTGCGGGTAAATTCAAAGCGCAACCTGCTGAAAATCAGGATAAAAAACCTGAAGAACGAGGAGGGTGTTATCCAGTCCTTAATTAAGGACGAGCAGAAAAAGTGCTTCATTGATGGCTCAATATCCCTGACAGCTTACGCAGACGCAATAGCACAGTATGAAAAGAGGCTTAGCATTGTTATCAGGGACACAACAAGGTATGAAAATGCGCTCAAAGCAATGTTCAGTTTCATGCACCCTAAAAACATAATCCAGAGCGAGAAAAATCACGCACAAAAAGACCTAAAAGAACTGCAGGAAGAGTACCTTGAGAAAAAAACCATTGACACAAGAATATATGACATAAAACAATCAATACTGCTCGAAAGGCTTTCAGATTTGGAAAAAGAATTTAGTCAGGAAGGGTTGGTAAAGAGCTTCCGCTTGAATGGCAGGTTCGGCTTTTTCTGGCGCATAATTTACAGAGAAAAAAGGTGAAAAATATAAGCAAAATAAACCGCACAAAAGCAATGGGAAAATTCCTGGTACTGCTCCTGCTGGTAATGCTTGCAGGCATGGCATTCGCAGCCGCAACAGCAGACACAAATTTCATGGCGTCAAACCAGGCAGAGCAGGCACAAGCCAAGCTTGCCTTGCTGCAGAATGAAATACAAAAAATAAGGTTCAGTGGCATGGGCACACAGCGCATGAATGATCTGCTGTTAGTGGCTACTGAATCATACAACCAGCAGATAGAACTGGAAAAAAACGGTCAGACGCCAAATTATTCTTTGGTGGCCGGCAAAGTGAGCGAAGCATTGAATGTGGCAAAACTTGCAACAGAGGCAAAGGCTGAGATTGGTATCCTTGAACAGCAGATAAATGATACAAAGCAGCAGAACTTGGGTATAAACCTCGCTGAGGTGATGGCAGGCCTTGAAAATGCGAAAAAAGAGCTGAAAAATGAAAGGTATGAACTTTCTTTGAACATAATAAACCAAACCTATGTAAAGCTATCTGAAGCAAATTCCTTGCAGGCAAAAACACAGGCAGTATATGCAGAAGCGCAAAAAACCATAGCAAGTTTCATGCAGGCAAACTGGAAAACAATCCTTGCAATAATTGCATCAGTCCTTGTGCTTTATATCCTGCTGGAAAACCTGATCAAAAAAGCACGGCTTAGGGCGGACATAAAAAAGGCAGGGCAGGAGCTAAAAACAGTCCAGAAGTTTCTGAAAAAAACACAGGAAGAATATTTTGAAAAAAATTCCCTGCCCGAATCAATTTACCTGTCAAGGTCAAAAGTTTTTACAGATAAAATGCGGAACTTGAACAGGGAAATTGTAGTAATGAAGGAAAATCTTGCAGTCAGAAGCATGCAAAAAACAAGAGCAAAAAAATCAATTGAAGGTGAAAAAAATGAGAGAAAAAAATATTGAAGAGCAATACCTGAAAACAGGCATACAGGGCTTTGACAGCCTCCTAAGCAAAGGAATACCAAAAGGCTCGGCAGTGCTGATAGAAGGGGGGCCAGGGAGCGGAAAGACAATGTTCGCCCTGCAATTGGCATACAACTTTGCAAAAAGCGGCAAGAAAACCCTCTACATGTCCTTTGAAGAGCCGGAAAAAAGGCTGATCCAGCATATGGAGGATGACCTGGGCCAGAATGTAAAGCCCCTGCAGGACAAAAATCTTTTGCAGGTGAGAAGGTTCAGCGCACTGGACATAGCAAGAAGCGTTGAAGCATTATTGGCAGATGCAAAAAGGGAGCTGCTTATTGAAGTGCACCCGATACTCATACCAAACAACTTCAAGCCCGAAATCGTGATATTCGACTCCCTGACGGCAATATCCTCCGCATTTTCAGGCGAGCAATACAGGTTCAGGGTATACATGGAGCAGCTGTTCCGCTATCTTGAGGTAAACAACATAAACAGCTTCTTAATCAGGGAAACATCCAGGCCATCGCACATTGGGCTGCCGATTGCAATGGTTGATGAGGCAGTAAGCTTCCTTTCGGACGGGATAATAGTTATATACAATGTTTTCTGTCAGGACGGGACGCGCGAAACTGCCCTGGAAATACTGAAAATGCGAGGCGAAAACATAACAAAAAAAATAGTGAAAATGGAGATAATCGACAAAAAAGGCATAATAGTATACCCAAACAAGATGCTCCCGCAAATAAAACAAAAATACACGCTGACATAGGAGGAATTAAAACAAGAAAAGGGAGAAAGATGCGGGCAAACAAAGTTGATTAACCTTGAAACAAGGGAAACAACCCAAAATGCCTGTGAATCACCTCGCTCGTTTTTTCCTCGTTCCGTTTCCTGATTCTATCTCACTTGAACAAACCCCTTATCTTCTCTTTTACTTCCGTTCTCGTCAGTGTTTCAGCGTATTCTTGGTAATTGTTTTTGTGGTTTGCGTCTGTAACAACAAAGAACCATTCTTTGAGGTGTTCCATTGAATTGTTTTTCGCTACCTTGCTGTCGATTGCCGAGGGGTTCTTTTTGAGTGTTTTTCCGGTTTCAACTTCAACCG